>DASZJM010000455.1:0-12783 GCA_035948165.1 Candidatus Methylomirabilota bacterium | reverse complement strand
GCGGTGGGCACCGCGCTCGCTTTCATGATGGACGGCCGCGACGACGTCGCGGTCACCTTCTTCGGCGACGGCACCGTGGAAGAGGGCATCTTCCACGAGACCCTGAACTTCGCGGTGATGCGTCGGGCGCCGGTGCTCTTCGTCTGCGAGAACAACGGCTTCTCGACCCACACCCGCCTCGAGGTGCGCCAGCCGGCCTCGGTGCCGATCCACGTGCGCGGCGGCTCCTACGGCATGCCGTCACGCCTGGTCGACGGCAACGACGTATTCGCGGTCCAGGAAGCGGCGCGCGAGGCGGTGGCCCACTGTCGTCGTGGCGCGGGCCCCTTCTTCCTCGAGTGCACGACCTACCGCTGGCGGGAGCACGTGGGACCGCAGTGGGACTACGACAAGGGCTACCGGTCCAAGGCCGAGGTCGACTCGTGGATCGCGCGCTGTCCCATCCGCCGGGCCGCCGAGCGGCTCGCCACCACTCCCGCGCGGCTGGCCGCGCTCGAGCGCGAGTGCCAGGTCGAGGTCGACGCGGCGGTCGCGGCAGCGCGGAGCGCACCCTTCCCGGCGGTGGAAGACCTCACCCTGGGGACGTACTGAGGCCGACGATGAGGCGACTGAGCTACGGGCAGGCGATCAGCGAGGCCACCGTGCAGTGCATGGAGGCCGATCCCAGCATCTTCGTCACCGGCATCGGCGTCGACGACTTCAAGGGGATCTTCGGCACCACCGCGGAGGCGTTCCGTCGCTTCGGCCCCGCGCGGGTCTTCGACATCCCGAACGGCGAGAACGCGATGACCGGAATCGCCATTGGGGCGGCCGCGGCCGGGAAGCGGCCGCTCGTGGTCCATCCGCGAAACGACTTCATGTTCCTGTGCATGGACCAGCTCTTCAATCTCGCCGCCAAGTGGCGCTACATGTTCGGCAACCGCGGCGGGGTGCCGATCGTCTTCCGCGGCATCGTGGGGCGGGGCTGGGGGCAGGGGGCCACGCACTCCCAGAGCCTGCAGGCCCTCTTCGCCCACTTCCCCGGCCTCTACGTTGGTCTGCCCGCTTCTCCCGCCGACGCCAAGGGGCTCCTGGTGAGCGCTCTGCGCGGGAGCGGCCCGGTGGTTCTGCTGGAGAACCGCGCGCTCTACGAGCTCGAAGGGGACGTGCCGGAGACGCTCGAGGCGATCCCCTTCGGCAAGGGGCGGGTGGTCCGACCCGGCACCGACGTGACCATCGTCGGGATCTCCCTGATGGCCTACGAGGCGGCCCGCGCCGCCGAGATCCTGGTGGACCACAACGTGAGCGCCGAGGTCATCGACCTGCGCAGCGTCCGTCCGCTCGACGACGAGATCATCCTGCGCTCCCTTCGGAAGACGGGCCGCCTCGTGGTGGCCGACACCAGCTGGGCGCTGTGCGGCGTCTCCGCCGAGGTGGCCGCGATCGCGGCCGAGAAGGGCTGGCACTACCTCAAGGCTCCGGTGCGCCGGGTCACCCCGCCCGACTGCCCGGCGCCGGTGTCGAAGCCGCTCGAGGACGCCTTCCATCCGAACCCGATGACGATCGCGCAGGCCTGCCTCGACGTTCTCAAGGCGGGCGCCCCGCTCGGGACCGGGGTCGCGGACGTGCAGGCCTCCTTCGCGGGGCCGTACTGAGATGGAGACCCGGCGCCGCGTCAGCGTGTTCCTGCCCGCGTTCAACGAGGTCGACAACCTCGAGGGCGCGGTGGCCGACATCGTGTGGGCCGCGTCCGGGGTCCTCACCGACTACGAGATCCTCGTCATCGACGACGGCAGCACCGATGGGACCGGCCCTCTCGCCGATCGGCTCGCCCGTGAGAACCCGCGGATCCGGGCGATCCACCAGCCGACGAACATGGGGATCGCGGCCGCCTACGAGCGGGCGCTGGGCGAGGCCCGGCTCGACTACTTCAGCTTCCTCGCCGCCGACGGTGAGATCGCGCGCGAATCGGTGCGGGACATCCTGGGCTCGGTGGGCCGGGCCGACATCGTCGCGCCCTATCACCAGAATCCCCGGGCCCGCCAGGCCCATCGCCGGTTCCTCACGTGGGCGTCGACCGCCCTCGTCAATGCGCTGTTCCGCCAGCGCATGCACTACTACCAGGGGCCGTGCATTTACCCGGTGCCCCTGGCCCGGGCCCTGCCCAAGAGCGCGGGTGGCTTCTACTTCCTGACCCAGATGCTCATCCACGCGCTCCACGCCGGCTACACCTACGTCGAGGTGGGCCTCACCCACGTGGACCGCACTCACGGCCGCTCCAAGGCGGTGTCGGCCAAGAACATCCTGAAAGCGCTGCGAACGATCGCCCAGGCGTGGTGGGCCATTCACCTGGGCGGTGTCTCGGTGGCGCGGAGGGCCTGAGATGGCGACGAAGCGATCCACGGTGCTCGTGACCGGAGGGGGAGGATACGTCGGCGCGGTGCTAGTCCCGAAGCTGCTCGCGCGCGGCCATCGGGTCCGGGTCATCGACCTGTTCCTGTTCGGGACCGACGTCATGCCGAAGCACAAGGCCCTCGAGCTGGTGAAGGGTGACATCCGGGACGAGAAGGCGGTGGCCAAGGCCGCGGCGGGGGTGGACGAGGTGATCCACCTCGCGTGCATCTCGAACGACCCGAGCTTCGAGCTGAACCCGGGGCTCAGCCGCTCCATCAACTACGACTGCTTCGAGCCCCTCGTGAGCATCTCGCGCCGGGCCGGCGTCCGGCGATTCGTTTACGCCTCGACCTCGAGCGTCTACGGGGTGAGCGACGCCCCGGACGTCACCGAGGACCATCCGCTCGTCCCGCTCACCGACTACAACAAGTACAAGGGGATGTGCGAGCCGATCCTGCTCCGGTACCAGGCCTCCGACTTCACCACCGTGATCATCCGTCCCGCCACCGTGTGCGGCTTCTCGCCCCGCCAGCGCCTGGACCTGACCGTGAACATCCTCACGAGCCTGGCGGTCAACCAGAAGCGCATCACCGTGTTCGGCGGCGCGCAGAAGCGGCCGAACATCCATATCGAGGACATCAGCGATCTCTACGTCGAGCTGCTGGACATGCCGGCGGAGATGATCGCGGGCAAGACCTTCAACGCGGCCTACCAGAACCACACGGTGGCCCAGCTGGGCGAGATGGTGCGGTCGATCGTGACTCGGGAGATGCCGGAGCTGGGCCCGATCGCCCTCGAGACGGTGCCGAGCAACGACACGCGCTCGTACCACGTCTCGTCGGAGAAGATCAAGCGCGAGCTGGGCTGGTCGCCGCAGCGGACCATCGAGGACGCGGTGATCGATCTCTGCCGGGCCTTCAAGACCGGGCGCATCCCGGATCCCCTGAACGACATCCGCTACTACAACGTCAAGACCATCCAGGCGTCCGGACTGGCCTGAGCGATGCCTCGCGCGGTCGTCACCGGAGGAGCGGGCTTCATCGGGAGTCACATGGTCGATCTGCTGGTCGATCGTGGCTACTCGGTCGTGGTGATCGATAACCTGGCCACCGGCCGATCCGAGAATCTGGCCCAGCACCGGCGGGAGCCGCGTGTCGACTTCCAGCAGATGGACATGTGCGCGCTCGCCCCCGACTCCCCTCTATTCCGGGGCATCGACCACGTCTTCCACTTCGGCGGCATCGGCGACATCGTCCCGTCGATCGAGCGCCCGCTCGAGTACATGCGGGCGAACGTGAACGGGACCCTCGCCGTTCTCGAGGCGTCACGGCACGCGGGCGTGCGCAAGCTCGTCTACGCGGCCTCCTCGTCCTGCTACGGGCTCGCCGGCGAGCTGCCGACCACCGAGCAGGCTCCCATCCGTCCGGAATACCCCTACGCGCTCAGCAAGTACCTGGGGGAGAGCGCGGCGCTCCACTGGGCGCAGGTCTACCGCCTGCCGGTAATCTCGATCCGCATGTTCAACGTGTACGGTCCGCGGGTGCGCACCACCGGCGCCTACGGCGCGGTCTTCGGCGTGTTCCTGGCCCAGAAGCTTCACGGCAAGCCGTACACCGTGGTCGGCGACGGCAGCCAGCGGCGCGATTTCGTCTACGTCACCGACGTCGCGCGGGCCTATCTGCTGGCCGCCGAGTCGGACCAGGCCGGGGAGGTTTTCAACCTCGGCTCGGGCAATCCCCAGACCGTCAACCGGCTCGTGGAGCTGATGGGGGGAGCGGTGGTGTACGTGCCCAAGCGTCCGGGTGAGCCGGACTGCACGTGGGCCGACATCGGGAAGATCCAGCGCCGGCTCGGCTGGAAGCCCGAGATCTCGTTTCCCCAGGGGGTGGACGCGATGCTGGGACAGATCGAGGAGTGGCGGGCGGCGCCGCTGTGGACGCCGGAGAAGATCGAGGCGGCCACCAAGACGTGGTTCGAGCACCTCGCGCGATGAAATCCGACTACCGGCACAAGGTGAAGACCCTCGAGGAGCTGGCCGCCGCGATCGGCCCGCGGCCCCGGGCCAAGACCGTGATCATGTGTCACGGGATGTTCGACATCGTGCACCCTGGGCATCTCCGCCACCTCATGTACGCGAAGGAGAAGGCGGACCTGCTGATCGCGAGCCTCACCGCCGACGTGCACGCGACCAAGGCCGCCTTCCGGCCCTACGTGCCCCAGGAGCTGCGGGCGTCCAACCTGGCCGCGCTCGAGGTGGTCGACTACGTCATCATCGATCCCAACCCCACCCCGATCGAGCACATCAAGTACCTGCAGCCCGACTACTTCGCCAAGGGGTACGAGTACTTCTCCGAAGGGGTCCCCCCCAAGACCCAGGAGGAGATCGACACTCTCGAGAGCTACGGGGGCGAGATCGTGTTCACTCCCGGCGACGTCGTCTACTCGTCGTCCCGCCTGATCGAGGCGAGCCCGCCCAACCTGGGAGTCGAGAAGCTGCTCGCCCTGATGGAGTCCGAGGGCTTCGGATTCGACCAGCTGCGGGACGCGCTGCGCCGCATGCACGGACTGCGGGTCCACGTGGTGGGCGACACGATCGTCGACAGCTACAGTACCTGCTCGCTTCTCGGCGCGACCGCCAAGTCGCCGACCTTCAGCGTCAAGCACGAGCAGACCGATGTCTTTGCCGGTGGCGCCGCGGTGGTGGCCAAGCACGTGAAGGCGGCCGGGGCCCAGGTGACCTTCTCGACCGTGCTCGGGAACGACGCGGCGAAGGACTTCGTGCTGAAGGATCTCGATGAGGCCGGCATCGTCGTCCACGGCTACGTCGATCGCACCCGCCCGACCACCCAGAAGGAGCGCTTCATCGCCGACGGCTACAAGATGCTGCAGGTGGATCGGGTGGACAACCGGGCGATCTCAGACAAGGCCCTGCGCTTCCTCTGCGACTCGATGGCGGACAGCCGGCCCGAGGTCGTGATCTTCAGCGACTTCCGCCACGGGATCTTCCGCCCCAAGAGCATCCGAATGCTGCGCGAGCGGGTGCCGGACGGCGCGATCAAGGTTGCGGACAGCCAGGTGTCCAACCGGTGGGGCAACATCCTCGAGTTCACCGACTTCGACCTCTTGACCCCGAACGAGCGCGAGGCGCGCTTCGCCCTGGGCGATCAGGACTCGGTGGTCCGGCCGCTCGCGCTGCAGCTCTTCCGGCTCGCCCGCTGCAAGCATCTGATCCTCAAGCTGGGCGAGCGCGGGATTCTCGGCTACCGCACCCCGGGGCACATGCCCCGCGAGTTCTTCACGGTGGACAGCCTGGTCGACGCCCTGAAGGATCCGGTCGGCGCGGGCGACGCCCTCCTGAGCTACGCGGCCCTCGCCCTCGCCGCCACCGGCGACATCGTGATCGCCTCGGTCCTCGGCTCGGTGTCCGCCGCACTCGCCTGCGAGCACCAGGGCAATCGCCAGATCACCCCGGAGGAGGTGGAGGAAAAGCTCTACCGCCTCGAGAAGCGGGCCCACTTCGAATGAAGTACCTGCTGGTGGGTCTCGGCAACATCGGGGGCAAGCGCCGCGGGGTCCTCGGCGACCGCTGCGTGGCCACCGTCGACCCCTTCAACGCGGACGCCGACTTCCGGCAGCCGGAAGAGTGCCCGACGGACCGGTACGACGCCGCGATCCTCGCGGTGCCGAACGACGTGAAGGTCCGGCTGATGGACTACTTCCTCTCGCGGGGCAAGCACGTGCTGGTGGAGAAGCCGCTGATCCTCGATGCGGAGACCGCCGGCCAGCTCAGCCGGGCCGGTCGCGCCGGACGGGCGATCTGGTACACCTCCTACAACTTCCGCTTCGAGCCCAACGTGCTGGCCCTCAAGCGCCATCTCGAGGCGGGGGCGATCGGCCGACTCTACCGGGTGCGGATGTTCTACGGCAACGGAACCGCCGGCAACATCGTGGGAACGTGGCGGGACAGCCCGCTCGGGATCCTCGAGGACATGGCCTCGCACCTCATCGACCTCTCCGGCTTCGTCTTCGGGCGCTTCGGCGCCGACTTCCGGGTGTGGGAGCGGCGGAGCTACGAGCTGAAGGGCTTCGACCACTGCCTGCTCGCCACCGACGACCGGATGGTCACGATCGAGTGTAGCTTCCTCTCCTGGAAGAACCGCTGGCGCATCGAGGCCCTCGGGGAAGAGGGGGCGCTCGAGATGAACGGCCTCACGAAGTGGGGCAAAAGCGAGCTGACCATCCTGCGCCGCCGCCGTCCGAGCGGGATCCCCGACGAGCGGCGGGAGGTCGCCCACGGGCCGGACCCGACGTGGGCGGCGGACATCCGGCATTTCGAGGAGATGGCCGCGACGGGGGCCACCTCCTGCGAGAACGATCTGTGGCTCTCCCGAACGGTGCAGGCCGCCGCGACGGCCCGTCTCGAGGGCGGCGCGTGAGCGGCGCACCGACCGGATTCCTGGGCCTGTCGCATCTGGGGATCATTTCCAGCGTGGGCTGGGCGTCACTGGGGTCCCAGGTGGTCGCGGTGGATCTCGAATCGGAGCCGGTCGCCCGCCTGCGCCGGGGCGAGCTGCCGGTCCACGAGCCCGGCTTGCCCGAGCTGTTAGCGGCGACTCGCGAGCGCATGACCTTCTCGACCGATCCCTCGGCGCTGGCCGCGTGCGACCTGGTCGTGGTGTCCCGTGATATCCCGACCGACACCGAGAACGGGAGCGATCCGGCGGTGGTGGAGCGCCTGATCGAGGCGGCGATCCCGCACCTCCGCCCCGGCTCGACCCTGGTGCTGATGAGCCAGGTCTCACCCGGCGCGACCCGGGCTCTCGCCGAGCGGGTCCAGGCGCTCCGCCCGGACGCGGGGATCGCGGTGTACTACTGGGTCGAGACGCTCATCTTCGGTAACGCGGTGGAGCGATTCCTCAAGCCGGAGCGGATCATCGTGGGCGCCGCCGATCCGGCCCGACCCCTTCCCGCCACGCTCGACGCGGGGCTGCGCCGGTTTGGCTGCCCGATCCTGCCCATGGTGTACGAGAGCGCCGAGCTGACCAAGACCGCGATCAATCTCTACCTGTTCGGGGCGGTGACCTACGCGAACACCCTCGCGGACCTCTGCGAGGCGGTGGGCGCAAACTGGTCCGAGATGGTGCCCGCCCTGCGGCTCGATCGGCGCATCGGGCCCGCCGCCTACATCCGCCCGAGCCTGGGCGTGGCGGGCGGGAATCTCGAGCGAGACCTCGTGACCCTGCGGGGCCTCGGCCAGCGGCACGGCGTCGACGTGGCCTACGTGGATACGCTCCTGGCCCACAACGCCCGGCGCTACCGGTGGGTCCAGCGACAGCTCGAGGGCCACGTCCTCGACCGCGCCGGGCGACCGGTGGTCGCGGTGTGGGGCCTCGCCTACAAGAAGAACACCCACTCCACCAAGAACTCCATGGCCCTCCGGGTCATCGAGAACCTGCGCGGCCGCGCCGACGTGCGCGCCTACGACCCCCTGGTCAAGCAGCCGGGCGCGGACGTGCCCGCCACTCTGGTGGAGAGCCGCGACGCGGCCCTGGTGGGCGCCGACTGTCTCCTCATCCTGACCGACTGGGACGAGTTCGCCACGCCGCCGGATGCCGGCTTCCGGTCGATGCGTCGGCCGGTGGTGATCGACTGTGTGGGCGTGATGGATCCGTGCCGCGCCGCGCTGCCAGGGGTGGAGTACATCACGATGGGCCGGGCGGTTCGCGCATGAGCGGCCGGGCCGCCTTCCTCGATCGCGACGGCGTGCTGGTGGAGACCCTGATGCGCGCCGGCCGGGCGTACGCGGCGGTGACCCTCGCCGAGTTCCGCATCTGTCCGGAGGCTCCCGCGCAGGTGGCGCGCCTGAAGGCGGCCGGGCTCCGGCCGATCGTCTTCACCAACCAGCCCGAGCTGGCCCGCGGCACGCTGAGCCCGGGCGTGCTCGACCGCATGCACGCCCGGCTGCGGGCCGCGGTGGGTATCGACGACATCCTGGTGTGCGGACATGCCGACCGCGACGGCTGCGCTTGCCGGAAGCCGCGTCCGGGCATGCTCGAGGCGGCGGCTCGGAAGTGGGAGCTCGACCTCTCGGACTCGTTCGTGGTGGGCGACCGCTGGCGGGACATCGACGCGGGACGCGCGGTCGGCTGTTACACGGTGCTCATCGAGCGCCCGTACAGCGAGTGTCGCGAGGTCGACGTGCGGGTGGCCGACCTGGCCGGCGCGGTCGACGCGATCCTCGCCCGGGCAAAGGATCCCCAATGAACTTCGTCGCCCAGTACCTCACGGAGGCGGCGCAGGTCGCCGCCCTCATCGATCACGACGCGGTCACGCGACTGGTTGAGCTGCTGGTCGACGCGCGGGACGGCGGCGGCCGGCTCTTCGTGCTCGGAGTCGGCGGCAGCGCGGGCAACGCGTCCCACGCGGTGAACGACTTCCGCAAGATCGCCGGCTTCGAGGCCTACGCGCCCACCGACAACGTGTCGGAGCTCACCGCTCGGATCAACGACGACGGGTGGGACACCTCCTTCGCCAACTGGCTGAAGGCGAGCCGCCTCGGCCCGCGCGACTGCGTGCTCGTGTTCTCGGTGGGTGGGGGCGACCTGGTGCGGAAGGTGAGCATCAACCTTGTGCGCGCGCTCGAGCACGCCAAGACGGTGGGCGCGCGGATCGGGGCCATCGTGGGCCGCGACGGCGGCTTCACCGCCACCGTGGCCGACGCGTGCGTGCTCATCCCCACCGTGAGTCCGGAGCGGCTCACCGCCCACGTGGAGGCCTTCCAGGCGGTGGTCTGGCACATGCTTGTCGCCCACCCTCGCCTCCAGGCCGCCCCGATGCGATGGGAGAGCCTCGCGCGATGAGCGCGATGTCGGGCCGGGTCGTGATCCTGGGGGCGAGCGGTTTCCTGGGCCGCGCGCTCCACGCCGTCCTCATGCGGGACGGGGTCGAGGTGATCGGTCACTCCTCGCGGACCCTCGACCTCACCCGTCCGGACGCCTTCGCCGCCCTCGACTCGGTCCTCACCTCCGAGACCGCGCTCGTGCTCGCCTCCGCTCTCACCCCGGATCGCGGGCAGACGCCGGCCACCTTCCTGGCCAACACCACGATGGCCACCAACCTGGCCGCCTATCTCGAGGGGCGGCGCGTCGGCTCGCTCATCTACCTGGGCTCCGACGCGGTCTACGGCTTCGGCGACGAGGCGGTGACCGAGGACACCCCGGTGGCCCCCGCCGGCTATTACGCCCTCGGCAAGTACGCGGCGGAGCGGGTGATGGACTGCGCGGCGCGGGCCGCGTCGGTGCCCCTGCTGGCGCTGCGGGTGACCGGCGTGTACGGGCCGGGCGATCCCCACGCCTCCTACGGGCCCAATGCGTTCGCCCGCTCCCTGGTCCGCGACCGCTCGGTCCGCATCTTCGGGGCGGGCGAGGAGGAGCGCGACCACATCTTCGTCGACGACGTCGCGGCGATCGCAGCCGGGTTGCTGCGGACCGGCGCGGCGGGCGTCTACAACGTGGCCACCGGGCAGAGCCGCTCGTTCGCGGACGTGGTGAAGACGATTCGCGACCTCGTGCCCTACGACGTGGAGGTGACGAGCGTTACCCGGAAGGGCGCCATCACCCATCGCCGGTTCGACGTGGGTCGCCTCACCGCCGCGCTCCCCGGCCTGCGGTTCACCCCGCTGCGCGACGGTCTCACCGCGACCCTCGCCGCCTTCGGAGCGCTCCGCCATGGGTGAGGTCGACCTCCTCGACCGCTACCCGCGCACCACCCGCGACATCGCGGCGCGGGCCGCCGCGGTCCCGGCCCAGCGCGCGGTCGCGAGCCGGTTCGCCCGCGAGTACTTCGACGGTGACCGCGGCCAGGGCTACGGCGGGTATCGCTACGATGGGCGCTGGGTGCCGATCGCGGAGCGATTTCGCGACCACTACCGGCTCGCGGCCGGCCAGCGGGTCCTCGACGTCGGGTGCGCCAAGGGGTTCCTGCTTCACGACCTCCGGCTGGTCGTCCCCGGCCTCCGCGTGGCCGGGCTCGACGTCTCGAGCTACGCGATCGCCCACGCGATGGAGGACGTCCGTCCCTGGCTGGCGGTGGGCTCGGCC
Source organism: Candidatus Methylomirabilota bacterium (assembly GCA_035948165.1). Classification (GTDB taxonomy): domain Bacteria; phylum Methylomirabilota; class Methylomirabilia; order Rokubacteriales; family CSP1-6; genus CAMLFJ01. The sequence continues at coordinate 2,311 of DASZJM010000455.1, read as the reverse complement.
GAGCGGCTCCCGTTCCCGGACCGCACCTTCGACCTGGTTGTGTCGATCAACACCGTCCACAACCTGGACCGGGCCGAGTGCGTGCGGGCGTTGGCCGAGATCGAGCGGGTCGGTCGCGGGCATCGCTACGTGCAGGTGGATTCCTGGCTGAACGACTCGCAGCGGGAGAAGTTCGAGCGCTGGCAGCTGACCGCGCGGACCTACTTCGATCCGGCCGGCTGGCGCCGGCTGTTCGCGGAGGCGGGCTACCGCGGAGACTACTACTGGACCGTCACGGAGTGACGGGCCCGGACCGGAGAGAGAAACCATGAAGATCTTCGTCGACTCGGCGAACCTGCTGGAGATCGAGGAGGCGCTCGAGCGTGGCTTCCCGTCGGGCATCACCACGAACCCCTCGATCCTGGCCAAGGAAGAGAAGGCCGACTTCCGCGAGCACATCAACAAGATCATCGAGCTGGTGCAGCGGTACGGCTACGACATCCCCCTGAGCGTCGAGGTGTTCTCCACACGTCCGGAGGAGATGATCACCCAGGCGGAGGACTTCGTGCGCTACTTCGGGCACTACCCGAAGCTGAACGTGAAGATCCCGGTCGGCTGGGATGAGCTGGCGGTCATCCGGGAGCTCCGGCTCCGGGGGATCCCGGTGAACTGCACGTGCTGCATGTCGTACGGCCAGGCGACCATGGCGGCGGCGGCCGGCGCCAACTTCGTGAGCCTGTTCTACGGGCGCATCCGGGACATCGGGTACGATGCGGCCGCGGTGGTGCGCGACGTGCGGGCCACCTTCCGGGAGCGCGCGGTGCCCTCCGAGATCATCGTGGGGAGTATCCGCCACATCGCGGACATCAGCGAGGCGTTCCAGGCGGGAGCCGACATCGTGACGGTGCCGCCCAAGTTCTTCCGCGCGATGGTGACCCATCCCAAGACCGACGAAGCGGTGAAGCAGTTCGTCACCGACTTCCAGAAGTGGATGCAGTAGGTGAGGGGACTCGTCCTCGCCGCGGGCGCCTTCGCGCTGCTGGTGCTGGCCAGCGCGGTCGTTCTCCGTGTCTACCCCGGGAACAAGGAGTTCAAGGTCTTCCTGGGCGCGTTCGCGGGCTCGGTGGTCCTCTACGCGGCCGGCTTCTGGCTGCTGCCCGCGGATCTGGGATTCATCCCGCCCGCGTGGCAGGAGTCGTCCCCCCCGGTCGATCTCGGCAACGGCCTCCTGATGCTGGCCCTGGTGTTCCACGGCTACTGGTGCTTCGCGTACTTCTCCTGTCTGAGCCCCTCCATGAGTATCATGGTCGAGCTCCGGCAGCGAGGCTCCGAGGGGATGACCGAGTCGGAGGCCCTCGCGGTCCACGGGAGCGACGAGCCGGTGAACCTCATCTTCCGGCGGCGGCTGCCCAAGCTGCTGAAGGGCGGCTACGTGACCGAAGAGGACGGTGCCTATCGGCTCCTGGCTCCCGGGCAGCGGGTGGCATCGCTCGGGTCTTTCCTCAAGCGACTGATCAACGCCCAGGTCGGCGCGTAACGGACGCGGACGTGCTCAAAGGGCTCCTCCTGAGCGGGACGCTGATGACGCTGTGGCTGGCGGTCCAGGGCGTCGTGTTCCACGCGGCCGCTCCCCGGAAGGCGTTCAGCTCGATGCTCGGCTGGTTCGCGCCGACGATCCCTCTGTACCTCGTCCTCTACTGGGTGACCCCCGCCAACCTCTGGGTGCTGTCGGACGGGTTCGTGGGAGCGGACTGGCGGCTCGGTCTGCTGAACGGGCTGACCATTCACGTGCTGCTCTTCCTGACCGCCGGGCTCTTTTACTCCCACGCGGACCGGTCCATCACGGTGCGGCTCCTGATCGAGCTGTCCCGGGCGCCCCGGCAACGACTCACCCTCGCCCAGATGCAGGAGATGTGCGGGGTCGAGGTGCTGATGCAGGACCGCCTCGACATCATGGTGCGCAACGGCTTCCTGGTCTCACGCGGAAGCCGCTTCGTGCTCACTCCCAAGGGTTGGATCGGCGGCAGCGTGGGGCTGGTGGCCCGCCGGGTCTTTCGAATGAAGGCGCTCTAGAGGACACCACCACATGGACGCGACCGAGACGAGCCGCAAGGGACCGGGCCTCGACGAGATGACGGTGGGGGCGCCCAAGTCTGCCCGGGAGGCCCTGCAGTCGGGGGCGATCAGCCTGGAGGCGCTCCGGGCCGCTCACCAGATGCGGGACTGGCGTAGCGCGCTGGACGTCCTCGGCACCCTCGCTTCCTTCGTCGCGGTTCCGGTACTGTTCGGCCTCCACCCTCGCGGGTGGACCTTCGTGCTCCTCGCCCTCTGC
>DASZJM010000454.1:0-5247 GCA_035948165.1 Candidatus Methylomirabilota bacterium | reverse complement strand
GTGGACACCGCTCCGGTTGGTGTGGTATAGGGAGGGCGATCTCCACCCCGCCGTAGAGAGGAAGCACCCATGGGCGAGATATTGCTAGTCGGCACCACCCACTACCCCCTCCTGCTGTACACCGATGACGCCATGACCTCCCAGATGGAGCGACACTGGAAGAGTGATCGGGTGCCCGAGTGGTGGCGAGACCAGCGGAACTGGCCGACGGCCATGCAGGAGGAGTACGGGCCGGACGGGCAACGCGGGCTCGAAGCGGCCGCCACCCACCGTCAGCGCCTGGTCGATGGATTCCGAAAGGTCCGGGCGGAAATCGACGCCTTCGAGCCGGACGTCGTGCTGATCTGGGGCGATGATCAGTACGAGAACTTTCACGAAGACATGGTCCCTCCGTTCAGCATCTATCTCTGCGAGCAGTACGACACGCAGCCTTTCCTCAAACGTCGGGTCCGGATGGACGGCTCCGAGGTCTTCAACGTCTGGGGCGAGCCGGCCGATCAGGTCTACAGGCACGCGGGGCATCGGGAAGCCGGGAAGTACCTCGCGACCCGCCTCCTGGAACAGGGCTACGCGATGCCGTACGCGTATAAGACCCTGCACTACAAGGGCCTGCCCCATGCCTTCCTGAACACCTTGCTCTTCCTCGACTACGATCGGAAGGGCTTCCCGTATCCGGTACTACCCTTCCACGTGAACTGCTACGGCAGCAGCGTGGTCAAGAATCGGGGCGGTAGCCCACTGCAGGCCGCGATGGATGCCGAGCCGGATCCGCCCGCCCCCTCGGCCCGACTCTGCTTCGACATCGGCGCCGCGACCGCCCGGGTGTTCAAGGAGAGTCGATACCGCGCCGTGCTGCTCGGGTCCTCGAGCTGGTCGCACGCCTTCCTCGTTGAGAAGCACCACATGCTCTGGCCCGACATCGAGGCCGATCGGGCCCGGTTTGAAGAGCTCCGCGATGGGCAGGTGCATCGTTGGGCGGATCTCGCCATGAAGGATATCGAGCAGGCCGGACAGCAGGAGTTTCTCAACTGGGTCTGTCTCGGCGGCGCGCTGGATGAGCTGCGCTACACCCCGCGTATCATCGATTTCATCCAGACCTACATCTTCAACTCGTCGAAGTGCTTCATGACCGCGCGGGCCTAGGGAGGCGAGGACCATGCTCGAGGTGATGCAGGAGTCCGAAGAGGCCAGGCAGCGTCGGCAGCGGGAGATCAAGGACGAGGCGCGCGGCGCCTCCCAGGTCGGACCGTTCGACTACTGCCCCCGCATGGGCTTCCGCGAGTATTGGTATCCCGCCATCAAGGCCCGGAGGGTCGGCGCGAAGAAACCCGTGCGCGTGAAGATGCTGGGCGAAGAGATTGTGCTGTTCCGCGGCAAGGACCACCAGGTGGTCGCGTTGACGGATTGGTGCCCCCACCGGGGCGCCCGCCTGTCGAATGGTCTGTGCGACTTTCCGGGCACGATCACCTGTCCGTATCACGGGTACGTGTTCGATGACACCGGCCAGTGCGTGGCGGGCCTGATCGAGGCGGTCGAATCCCCGCTCGCGCCGAAGATGCGGGCCAAGCGCTATCCAACCGCGGAGAGCAACGGCCTCGTCTTCGTCTGGATGGGGCAGACGCCGCCCGTCCCGCTGGCCGAGGACCTGCCCTGGGAGTTTAAGGATCCCTCGCTTCACGCGACGCGCTACACCCGCGTCAAGATGTGGGAGACGAACTGGACAGAGCCGGTCTGGCAAGGGATCGACTACCACGAGTTCTACCTGCACCGCTGGTTCAAGTGGTGGTACCTGATCAACTACAAGCAGCCGTTCTTCCGGCCCAAGCCGGTCGTCACCAACGGTGTCCGGATCGTCGAGGAAGGGGACAACTTCGTCACCTGCACGCAGGAGCGGGTCGAGTACGGCCAGAAGGAGTATCCAGGGCTCGGCAAGTGGCCTCGCCACGTGTGGTGGCGCATCCTGAAGCCGCTCAAGGGCGGGCAGGGTCGGTTCGGCAGCAACCACAATGTCCAGCTCCCCACGATTGTGCGGGTCCCGCTCGGGACGGCCTCCCACATGCGCTGGGGCGTGCCGGTCGATGATTGGGAGACCCGGATGTGGACGTTCACGGTCACCGAGCGGCCCAAGACCGTCGTCGGCCAGATCTGGCAGGATCTCTGGTACTGGCTGTATCGGCGCGGCTACGGCGTGATCCGCATCAACGAGAAGGAAGATTTCCCGATCTTTGCCAAGGGACAGATCAACGCTGACATCCCGCAGAAGCTCGGGATCTTGGATCTGGGCGTCATCTATTTCCGTCGCCACCTCGCGCGGCGCTCCCGCGACTTCAAGCGTCTGGGAGGCGCGTGGGGTTGCCTCAAGCAGCCGCCGGATCCCGACAAGGTGGCGGCATGGACGCAACCGACCAAGTAGCCACGCGCCCGAGCCGCCGCGGGCCCGCGGCGAAGGACCGGGCGCCTCGGGTCGTGATTCGCTGCCAGGACGTTCACAAGTTCTATCTGGCCGGCTCTCGCTCCGTGTACGCCCTCAAGGGGATCGATCTCGAGGTGCGGGAGCGCGAGTTCGTCAGCGTCGTCGGCAAGAGCGGGTGCGGGAAATCCACGCTCTTGCACTGCATCGCGGGCCTCGTGCCGGTGAGCCACGGTGAGGTGGCCATCAATGGCGAGCGCGTCGACAAGCCAGGCCGGCGCGACATCGGCCTGGTATTTCAAACCAGCGCGTTACTGCGGTGGCGGACCGCCTGGGACAACGTGCTGCTCCCAGCCGAGGTGTTCGGGCTCTCGCGTGCCGCGATCGAGCCCCGGGTCCGGCAGCTCTTCCGCCTGGTGGAGCTCGAGGGTTTCGAGCGGCAGTACCCGAATCAGCTGTCGGGCGGCATGCAGCAGCGGGTGGCCATCGCCCGAGCGCTAGTGCACGATCCGACCGTGCTCCTGATGGACGAGCCCTTCGGGGCCCTGGACGCCCAGACCCGGGAAACCATGACCCTGGAGCTCATGCGGATCTGGGAGGCCACGCCCAAGACCGTTCTCTTCGTGACCCACGATCTGCAGGAGGCCGCGTTTCTCTCCACCCGCGTCGTCGTCATGGGCGCCCGGCCGGGGACGATCCAGGCGATCGTCGATGTGCCCATGCCCCATCCGCGCACCCCGGACCTCCTCGCCCGGGCGGACTTCGTCGAGACGGTCCAGCGGCTCCGGCGCCTGCTGATGGCCCAGTGAGCGCGGCCCATGCCTCCGCGCCTCGCTGCGGACAAGACCGACCTCGAGCTCGTTGAGCATTTCTACGCCCGCGCCGTCCGCGCCGAGACGGAGCAACGGCGCCGCGTGCGCCGGACGACCCGCGTCGGTCAAGTGGTGGTGCTACTGGCGTTGCTGGGGGCGTGGTGGGCCGCGGCGGCCGTGTACCCACCGGTGCTGGTCCCGGGACCGGCGGCCACTGTGCAGGCCTTCTTCGACGGCCGGGCCACCCTGTGGGAGAACACCCCCATTACGATCGCGGAGATCGTCCTGGGCTTCCTGGTGGGGAGCCTCTTGGGGATCGGCCTCGGGATCGCGATCGCGCAATCACGCTGGGCCGAGGTCATCCTCACGCCCTACCTGGTCGTCTCGCAGGCCGTCCCCAAGGTCGCCCTCGCGCCGATTCTGATCATCGTCCTCGGCTATGGGCTGGCCTCGAAAGTCGCCGTCGCGGCGCTGATCGCCTTCTTTCCACTCCTCGAAAACACCATCGCGGGCGTGCGCCAGGTAGATCCAGACAGTCTCCGGCTCCTGCAATCGCTCGGGGCGACTCGCTGGCAGATCTTCACGAAGCTGCGCGTCTTCACCGCGTTGCCGCTGATCTTCGCCGGCCTGCGCATCGCCGCGGTCCTCGCGACCGTCGGCGCCATCGTCGGCGAGTTCGTGGCGGGCAACCGCGGCCTGGGCGCGCTCCTCGTCACGTCGATGGGGACCTTCAGCACGTCCTTGCTGTACGCCACGATGGGTGTGCTTACTGCGCTCGCCTGCGGCGTCTATCTGGCCGCCCGATCGGGCGAGCGTCGCGCGCTGGCCCGATACAACCTCGCCCCGCCGGAGCGGTAGAGGAATGCGCGGAATGGCGCGACCGGTCGTTGAACCCGGCGCGAGTGCGGCGGGTGCCCCGGTGGCCCCGGGCACGGCTGCTACCGCGGAATACTGGATGGCGCGCGAGGGGCGGGCAGCCGCCGCGCGGGCCCGCCGAGAACGGCTCGGGCACACCGGCGCCCGGCTGTTGGTCTTAGCGGCCGTCCTCGGTCTGTGGCAGGCGCTCGCCAGCCGGTACGACGTCACGCTGGTGCCGGGTCCCGCGCAGACCTACGCGGGGCTGCGACGGGGCTGGCCGCTGATCGCAACGGCCGCGGTGGACACGAGTCTCGAGATCGCCCTGGGGTTCGCCGCCGGCGCCCTCATCGGGCTCATCCTCGGCTCGCTGGTGGGCCAGTCCCCGCTGGCCGAAGGGATCCTGCACCCCTATCTCATCGCGTACCAGGCAGTCCCGAAAGTCGGGCTCGCCCCCATGATCGTCTTGCTCCTGGGCTTCGGGCTGTGGCCGAAGGTGGTACTGGCAGCCCTGGCGGCCGCGTTCCCCGTGCTCGAGAACACCATGGTCGGCGTCCAGCGCGTCGATGAGGACAGTGCCCGGCTGTTCGCGGGGCTCGGGGCCAGCCCCACCCAGACCTACGTCAAACTCCGGCTGATCAGCGCGCTGCCCTCGATCATGGCCGGCGTCCGCGTGGCGGTCGTGCTCGCGACCGTCTCCGTGGTTGTGACTGAGTTCGTGGCCGGCCGCATCGGGCTCGGGGCCGTCATGATGCTGGGCTACGCGCAGCTCGACACCCCGTTGGTGTTCGCCGCGCTGGTTGTCCTGACCGCGGTCGGCTTGGCCTACTACTTCGCGGCCGTGGGCCTCGAAGCCCTCGTGCTGCGATGGTTCAACCTGACCCCGTCGACGCGATGAGAGGCCTTCAACCGTACCATCTGCTCGCACACACGAGCCCTGTCGCGCAGAAGGAGGAGACAAGCCGATGCTAAGACGGCGCGGGCGGACTATGACTGTTCTCGGATGCGGGCTGGCCCTCGCCCTCGCGGGGGCCATGATCGTAGGATCGAGCGGGGCCGCCGATGCCCCGCTCACCAAGGTGACGCTCGGGATGCCCGTGCCGCCGGGCGTCGGCAACATGTGGTTTGATCTCGCGAAGGCGCAGGGCTGGGACAAGGAATTCGGGATCG
>DASZJM010000453.1:0-2300 GCA_035948165.1 Candidatus Methylomirabilota bacterium | reverse complement strand
GCCCGTAGCCCCAGCCGGGATCGCCGGTCGGCCAGAACACGTCGTCGGGCCGCAGATCGGCGCCGTGGACGAGGTGCGGGTGGATCGCCATCAGGAAGTTGGCGGCGATCTTCACGCCCTTCGGCGGCCCGGTCGAGCCGGAGGTGTAGAGCAGCACCGCCGGCTCGTCGCGCCGGCACGCGACCGGGTCCACCCCCTCCGGGTGACGATCCATCGCGCGCCAGAAGTCGAGGTCGCCGGGCGCCCCGGCGTCGCCGCCGGCGACCGTGACGACGGTCACGCCGGGCGGCACCGGCTCGGGCAGGCGCGCGCGGTGCTCGCGGTGCGTGACCAGGACGCGGGCCCCGCTGTGGCGCACCCGGTACTCCACCGCGTCCGGGCCGAATCCGGTGAAGATCGGCACGTACACCGCCCCGGCCTTCCACGTGCCGATCATCGCGATCAGCATCTCGGGGACGCGGGGCAGGAAGCCCGCGACCCGGTCGCCCGCCTCCACCCCGTGCGCGCGGAGCACGGCCGCGAATCGGGCGGTCAACTCGCCGAGCTCGTCGAACGAGTAGGTCCGGTCCTCGCCGCGCCTACCGAGCCATCGAAGCGCGGGGCGCCCGCCGCCCGCGTGGCGGTCGACGATGGTGTGGCCGAGATTCACCGGCTCGCCGGGGGCCCAGCCGAGGGCGCGCGCGCTTTCCTCCCAGCGGAAGGCCCCGCAGGCGTCGCGATAGGTCGGCCGGCTCGTCATCGCGGGGCCGAGTATACCCCGCCCCCCTTGCGGAAGGCGCGGCGCCGGGATACACCAGACTCCGTCGGCATCCCCACCGCCAGGAGAGCGAGCATGACCGAGAGCGCGAAGACCGAGAAGCTGCTCCTTCAGAAGGACGGCCCCATCGGCTGGATCACCTTCAACCAGCCGGAGAAGCGCAACGCGGTGAGCCAGGAGATGTGGCAGGCGATGCCGGAGTACGTGGCCGACCTCGCGGCCGATCCCGCGATCCGGGTGGTGATCCTGCGGGGCGCGGGCGAGACCGCGTTCGTGGCCGGCGCCGACATCTCCCAGTTCAAGGACCGGCGGCGGAACGCGGCGGACGAGGAGGAGTACCGCCGCATCTCGGGCGCGGGCTCGGACTCGCTGGCCCGGCTCGGCAAGCCGCTGGTGGCGATGATCCACGGCTTCTGCATCGGCGGCGGCGTCTCCATCGCGATCACCTGCGACCTGCGCATCGCGGCCGACGACGCGCGCTTCGGCATCCCCGCCGCTCGCCTGGGCCTCGGCTACCACTACAAGGGGATGGAGAAGCTGATGTCGCTCATCGGCCCCTCCTACACCAAGGAGCTCTTCTTCACCGCGCGCACCGACTTCTCCGCCCAGGACGCGCTGCGGATGGGCCTGGTGAACCAGGTGGTGCCGAAGGCGGACCTCGAGCGCTTCACCCGCGACTACGCGCTCACCATGTCGCGCAACGCGCCGCTGACCCAGCGCTCGGCCAAGGCCAGCGTCGAGCAGCTCCTGAAGCCGGAGGCCCAGCGCGACTACGCGCTGCTCGACAAGCTCATCAAGGACTGCTTCGACAGCCAGGACTACCAGGAAGGCGTGAAGGCCTTCTCCGAGAAGCGGCGCCCGCAGTTCCAGGGCCGCTAGGCCCGGCCCGCCATCGTCGCACCCGCGCCCGGCGCCATCAGCGCGCCGGGCGCGCGAGCCATCCCTCCAGCAGCACGTTGACCTGGTCGGCCGCCTCGTAGTTCACCCAGTGCCCGGCGGGCTCGATCACCCGGGCGTCGAGCTGCGGATCGAACGAGGCCAGCACCTGCCGGCTCTCGGCCAGGTGGTGCCCGGTGAAGGCGTCGCGCCCGCCCCAGATGCCGGCCAGGCGCGCGCGCACCTCGGGTAGGGCGCGGCGGAGCGCGTCCGAGATCGGGATCGTGCCGGAGCGGAAGCGCGAGCGGGCCACGTTGTCGATCTGGAGCGTCACCGCCAGCTCGTCCGCGCTCTCGGGACTGGCGAGCATCAGCGTGAGGAGGTTCTGCCGGTGCACGTGTCGCACCCCTTCCTCGCTCATGCCGGCCTCCAGCCGCAGGAGCGAACGCACCGGCGCCGGCTCGAGCCCGAGCCCGCCCGGCCCCAGCAGCACGAAGCGCCGCACCCGTGCGCCGAGGCGCGCCGCCGCCAGGCCGCCGATGATGGCCCCGAGGGAGAAGCCGGCCAGGTCGAGGACCGCCGGCGGCGGCACGACCTGATCGATGCCAGCGAGCACCAGATCGGCGAGGGCCTCCGCGGTGTGAGGCTCGGGCGGCGCGTCCGACTC
>DASZJM010000452.1:0-2564 GCA_035948165.1 Candidatus Methylomirabilota bacterium | reverse complement strand
CGGACCGAAGCCCAGCTCCGCCATCAGGAGCGGGAGCACCGCCGCGTGGTTCGTGTAGTTGGTAGTCGCCGCCCACCCCATCAGGCACGCGGCGGCCAGGCGCCCCCGAACGGGGTCAGGTCTTACATTACGACATTCGCCACCGGTCGACGGATCGGGCATCGCAGAAATGTCGGAATGTAAGACCTGACCCCATCAGGGGGCGTAGGAGCTGAAGTACGGCATGGTCACGATCCGCGTCCGCGGCGTGACCTTCTTCATCTCCTTCACCCACAGGTCGAGGTTGGCCGGGTCGCCGTAGACCGAGCGCAGATCCGTCGGCGTGCTGGTGAGCGGCGCCTCGAAGTTGTCCCAGTGGGTCGGCAGCACCAGCTTCGGGTAGCCGAGGGCCCGGACGAGGCGCGGGGTGAAGTCGACCGTGTTGTTGGAGAAGAGCGGGGCGACGAGGGCCACGTCGGGCTTGAGGCCGGCGATGGCGCGCTCGATGTAGTTGCCCGAGCTCATGAGGAAGATGGTGTACTTGCCGGCGATCCGCAGCACGTAGATGAGGGTGTCGCCTTCCGGCAGGTCGCCGACCTTGGTCGGCGGCGACGCGGGCACCGACACCAGGTGGCCCGGCACCGCGTACTTCTTGGTGCCGCCCATCGAGTGCACGCTCGGGAAGACCTCGATGCTGTAGCCGTCGAACTGCATGTACTCCCCGCCCTTCACCTGCACGATCTTGCCCTCGGCCACCCCGGCCGCCCGCATGACGTTGGCGTGGGTCTCCGAGCCGACGACCATCGCGCCGGTCTTCTTGGCGATATAGGGCACGTCGGCCATGTGATCCCAGTGGCCGTGCCCGATGAGGATCTGGTCCGCCTTCTTCACGTGCTGGTCGATGAGCGCGGTGTCGGTGGGGAGCAGCCGCTCGTGGTCGAGCTTGTTCTGGAGGAAGCCCGACTCGAAGCGGTTGAACCACGGATCGACCAGGATGGTCTTGTTGCCGAAGGTGATCTCCCAGCCGTTCGTGCCGAACCACTTGAAGCTCACTCCGGCTGCGCCGGGCCCCCCACCGCCGGGCGCGGGCTCCGCGCCCTCGGCCACGCCCGGCAGGACCAGCGACCGCCCGAGGCCCGCCGCCGCGGCGGCGCCCGCGACGAGGCTCCCGCCGAGGAATCCCCGCCTCGACATCCCGTTGGTATCGATGAAGCACATGGGTCACACCCCCAGGTAGTACTTCTTCACCAGCTCGTTCTCCCGCAGCTCCCGCGTGCTCTTGCCCTCGAACTCGATCTTGCCGTGCACGATGATGTAGCCGCGGTCGGCGATCTTCGTCGCCTGGTTGAAGTTCTGCTCCGCCATCAGCACCGTGAGGTGGCGCTGCTCCTTCAGTTCCCGGATCTTGGCGATCACCCGGCTCACCAGGATGGGGGCGAGCCCGACCGAGGGCTCATCGACCAGGAGGATCCGGGGCGAGGACATGAGGGCGCGGGCCACCGCGAGCATCTGCTGCTCGCCGCCCGACATGCTGCCCGCGAGCTGGCGCCGGCGCCCGGCCAGCACCGGAAAGGCCTCGAAGGCGTAGGCGAGGTTGGCCGCGATGTCGGCGCGGGCCGCGGGGCGGTAGGCGCCCAGGAGCAGGTTCTCCTCCACCGAGAGCTTGGGGAAGAGCCGCCGGCCCTCCGGCACCAGCGCGATGCCGAGGCCCACGATCTCCTCGGTGGACTTGCCGGCGAGGTCGACGCGGCCCGCGTCGGTCTCGAGGAAGATCTCGCCCGCCTCCGGGGTCACCATGCCCATCAGGCACTTGATCAGCGTGCTCTTGCCGTTGCCGTTGGTGCCGAGGAGCGCGACGGTCTCTCCTTCCCGCACCTCGATCGAGACCCCGTGGAGCACGCGCACCGCCCCGTAGCCCGCGTCCACGTTCCGGACCACGATCCTACTCGCCAAGGTAGGCCTTCTCCACCCCGGGGTGGCGGACGATCTCGTCCGGGGTCCCCTCCGCGATCCGCTCACCCGCGTCGAGCACCACGATGCGCTCGGAGAAGCGCATCACCGCCCGCATGATGTGCTCGATCATGATGATGGTGATGCCGCGCTCGTTCAGGCGGAAGAGGATCGCGAGGATGTCGTCCACCTCCGCGTGGGAGAGCCCGGCCATCGCCTCGTCGGAGATGAGCAGCTTGGGCCGCGCCGCGATGGCGCGGGCCAGCTCGAGCTTGCGCATCTCGATCTGGGTGAGGCCGGCTGGCCGCAGGTGGGCCTTCCCCTCGAGCCCGATCGAGCGGAGGATCTCCATGGCGTCGGCGTCGGCCGCGTCGGAGCGCTCGTGGGCCGCGTACTCGAGCGGGATCTCCAGATTCTCGAGCACGGTCATGCTGCCGAAGGGCTTGGGGATCTGGAAGCTGCGCACGATGCCGAGCCGGGTCCGGCGATGAGGTGGGAGCGCGCTGATCTCGCGACCCTCGAAGCGGATGTGCCCGCCGTCGATGGGGAGCGAGCCGGACACGCAGTTGATCAGGGTGGTCTTGCCCGAGCCGTTGGGGCCGATGAGCCCGAACCGCTCGCCCGCCTTCACGTGG
>DASZJM010000451.1:0-10201 GCA_035948165.1 Candidatus Methylomirabilota bacterium | reverse complement strand
AGTTTGCTCATTGAGACCTCCTCTTAGAGTATTAACACCCCCGCCATCACGACCGCATCGTCAGGACCTTGGTCAGCTGCGCCCGCTCGGCTTCGCCTCGCGGCGGCCGGAATGCGAGTTATGCCGCCAACCCAGGATTGCGGCACCGGATCTGATCAAGTTCCGATTGGCTCCACCAAGTTGCATGGCGAAACTGAGCGAGTCTGGTGAGCGGGAAGAGGGGTGTAAGACTTCTGTCATCAGACCGCAGATTCGCGATTGAGAGGTAGCGAAGGCTCTTGAGGGTTCCGAGCGGTGCCAGTGTGGTGACTCGCCAGGTGGTTCCCATACTCCCCTCCAAAGAGAGGCCCTCTAGATCGACGAGTTGACTTATAGGGTCCAGATGGCGAATGCGGGAGAGGAGCTCCAATCCGAGCCAGCTCAGTTGCCTCAGCTCACCAAGAGGCGCGATCGATTTCACGCGCGCCGACGGGCCGAGATGAAAACGCCGAATGCCGGCGGCGGTCGTGATGGGTTTAAGGTCGGTAATACCGCTCCACTTGATGTACAGACCCTCGAGACACGGGACCTGGCACGCGGCTTCGAACAGTAGTTGCGGCACTCTCGAAGTCATCCACAAGTAGCGCAGGTTGGTGAGCGTAGGGAGTAGGCGAGCCCACGCCGTTACGATCTCCTGCTGTTGCCTTGCAGGGAAGCCGGTCTGTGTGCACGCGATGTTGAGCCGTTCGGACTCGCGCACCTCTTCGGGTCGAGTGACTGGCTGAGGAGGAAAGTCTCTCTCCGGTCGCCAGTACCAGAAGTAGTCCACGTCACGCACATTCCACGGCGGCCTAACGCCCACGTTGACCGGCCGCGGCGAGCGAACGCGAGCCAGCGGTCAGGTCGAACGTGATGTTGGGCTGCCCGGCGAATATGTCTCCCCTCATGCGCTGCGGCCGTCTTCGTGCACGCGAATTTCCCGGACAATTGACTCAAAGGACCCAGTGTGACCCTTCGGCAGGTCCGTGAGCAGCCCAACGCGGCGATTCGCGGGCGGGCTCGCGAGAAAGTAGTGACCAACGCCGCTCTGCAGAACTTCCGTCCAGAAAGCATCCGGCGGGTATTGAGTCCTGTCTTTCCAAGTGCCGTGGTGGATGAACACGCCGGACGGGCCTGGACCCGTGGAGTGAACGATCACGCCGAAAGGCTCGATGTCGAGTGCCTTCGCCTTCAGATCGACACGGTTCGCGCTGAACGCCAGATAGGTACCGCCGGTGGATGTGGGGGCAGCGATGATGAGAGCTGAGCCGATCTTTTCGCTAAACCTCTCAGGAAAGACGCTTGGCAGTTCGCTTCCAGCAACGAGCCGCCAACCGGGAGCCTGCATGAAGCGGCCAAGCTCGTCCTGCTGACTACTATTGAGGTTGATCCAGTTCGGCTTGTCTACCACGCGATTCACTCACTCCCTGCCGGCCTAACGCCACGCATCAGCCGCCCGCCAGACAGGCGACACATTTGCGTATGCAGATTTGATGACTGGCTGGTGGGTCGGCTGCATGCGTTTGTTAGGCAGCGACGTTCAGGAATCGTATACGGACCGCCCCACGCTGTGCAGGTAGAACTCCGCAGTGTACGGACCCACGTGCCTGAAGCGCTCCTGCAGAATCGTGCACGCATCCTTATCCGATTTGACCGTGCGAAGATAGCGCGCGAACGTGCCATGCTCTGCGCGGATGCGCTCGAACTCCTGCGCATTCGCAACCAGGGCCGCGACCTTCTTCCGGTTCCTCAGCGCGCCCGGCCTGCGGAGCAGCGCTGCAGGAGTTGCATGCGCGAGCTTCGCAATTTCGAAATCGAGGAACGCGCTCCGGTAGCGCGGCCAGCTCCTGCGCACGCTGGCCCAGCTCAGGCCAGCCTGCAGGATGCAGAGGGACAGGGCCTCGAAATACTTGTGGTCCGTGCGCGGTTTCTTGCCGGGAAGGCAGCGGCTGCGCTGCTCCTTTGCGAACGTACACTCCCAGGGCGCGCGGTGACTCATTCGATCTTCCGGCATATGAACGATGAAGATGGCACCCTTCGCCGCCTAACTAGAATTGGACAGGTCTGGATAGTTCGCGGACACTGCGGGCCCGGTCAGTCTAATCCGACCGGGTGTCCGGTGGGTATAGCGGGAGCGGCCTTGTAGGACGCGCGTTTGACGCATGGTCCCCGGCTACCCTTTCAGTGTTACACAGACCGGGATATTTCGGTGTGGGTCGGGCTCGACCTAACCGGGCGAAACGCTGGGCGATGCGATCCAGCTCCGCCGGTGCGCACCCGCCAAGGGGACGCGCGCGACCGAGGGAGCAGAGGTCGGCCGAACGGTATTGGTGCGCAGGCTTCGCCAGACCGCAATAACGTGGACGTGGAGTAGCTGTCCGCTCTAGCAGTCCCCGTCCCGTCGGCCCGTTCGAGTACAATGTGAGCGCCATGGACGTATCCGCCGTCGCGCGCTGGCGCGTGCTCTGCCTGCTGATGCTGGGCGCCTTCCTCGGATTGAGCGGGGTGGTCTACGCGGTGGGCCTCTTGCCGGGCGACGTCGTGGTCCACGGCGAGATCCTGGAGGCGCGGGGAACCCTGGCGCACGCGGCCGCGCGCTGGTTCGACTACGGCGGCAAGTGGGTGGTCCTCGTACCGGCCATGCTGCTGCTCTTCGCCTGGTCGCCCACCGCGCGCCGGCACTGGTGGCTCTGGTGCGCGATCATGCCGATCGGCGGCGCCCTCGAGCAGCTCTTCAAGTTCCTGGTCGCCCGTCCGCGTCCGCGCGGCGTCCACTGGGGATTCCCGAGCGGCCACGTCACCGCAGCCGCGACCTTCGCGGTGCTCCTCCTCTACGTGCTCTCGCGCGAGCCGGCCTCGCCACGCGTCCGCGTGAGCCTGATCGTGCTGGCCGCGGCTCTGGTCGGTACGGTGGGGTACGCCCGGATCATCCTCAACGCGCACTGGCCCTCGGACGTCCTGGGCGGCGTGCTCCTCGGCGGCGGCTGCGCGGCGGCCGGCGCTTGGTGGGACAGCGCGCGCGGCGCGAAGCCGGCCGGGTCGGCGCGCGCGGCGAACGGCGCGGTGGGGGCACGGGGCTGATGCGCCCGTTCGTCGAGCTGGAGGACGTCGACTTCGCCTACGGCGCGGTACCGGTGCTGGAGCACATCAACCTCACGGTGGAGCCGGGCGACTTCCTCGGCATCATCGGCCCCAACGGCTCCGGCAAGACCACCCTGCTCCGCATCGTGCTCGGCCTCCTGCCCCCGACGCGCGGCACGGTGCGCCTCTTCGGCCACCCGCCCGGCGCGTTCCGGCAGTGGGGCCGTCTCGGCTACGTTCCCCAGAAGGCCACGCTCGATCCGGCGCTGCCCGTGACGGTGCGCGAGGTGGTGGCGACCGGCCTCCTGCCCTCGCTCGGGCTCTTCGGCCGGCTGGGCGCGGCGGCCCGCCAGCGGATCGACGAGGTGCTGGGCCAGGTCGGCGTGGAGCCGCTGGCCGCGGCGCGCATCGGCGCGCTCTCGCCCGGCCAGCAGCAGCGCGTGCTGATCGCGCGGGCGCTCGTGTCCAAGCCCGAGCTCCTGATCCTGGACGAGCCGACCGGCGGCGTGGACCCGGAGGCGCAGACTAGCTTCTACGCGCTCCTCCACCACCTGAACCGGGAGCGCGACGTGACCCTGATCCTGGTGAGTCACGACATCGGCGTGGTGGCCAAGGAGGTCACCAAGCTCGCGTGCCTCAACCGCCGGCTGATCTTCCACGGCCGGCCGGGGGACTTCCTGAGCGACGCGGCCCTGACCGCGCTCTACGGCCCCGCGGTGCGCGTGGTGAGCCACGACCACTAGGCCATGCCCGAGTTCCTCCAGTACGGCTTCATGCACCGGGCCTTCGCGGCGGGGGTGGTCACCGCGCTGATCTGTCCGGCCATCGGTGTCTTCCTGATCCCGCGCCGGCTCTCCCTGATCGCCGACACCCTCGCCCACGTGGCCCTGGCCGGCGTCGCACTCGGCCTGTTCCTCGGCATCTCGCCGGTGGTGGGCGCGCTCGTGGTGGTGCTGGTCGGCGCGGTCGGGATGGAGCGGCTGCGCGCGCGCGGGGCGCTGCAGGGCGACGCGGCCCTCGCCGTCTTCCTGTCGGGCGGCTTCGCCCTCGCGGTGGTGCTGATCAGCCTGGCCCGCGGCTTCAACGCCGACCTGTTCGCGATCCTGTTCGGCAGCATCCTCACCGTCACTCCCGCCGACGTCTGGCTGATCGTGGCCCTCGGCGCGGCGGTCACCGTCGCGATCGGCGCGTTCTACCGCCAGCTGCTCGCGATCACCCTCAACGAGGATCTCGCCCGCACCAGCGGCGTCCCGGTCGGCGCCCTCAACCTCCTGCTCACCGTGCTCACCGCGCTCACCACGGTGGTGGCCATGCGGATGGTGGGAGTGCTGCTGGTGTCCGCCATGATCGTGATCCCGACCCTCGCCGGGTTCGCGCTCGGGCGCAGCTTCCACACCGCGACCGCCATCGCGATCGGCATCGCGTTGGTCTCGGTGGTCGCGGGCCTCACCGCGTCCTACTACCTGCGGCTCGCCGCCGGTGGCGCGGTGGTGCTGGTCGCGCTCCTGATCTTCGCTGCCGCGAGCCTGGCCCGTCATCGGCTCCGGCCGTCCCCTCGGGAGGTCCATCCATGATCCGGCTCCGAGCCGCGCTGCTCGCGGCGATCCTCGTCCTGACCGCGCCCGTCCCGGCCGCCCTGGCCCAGAGCCCGGCGGCAAAGGCGAACCCCGAGTGCCCGCGCTGGCGCGACGCCTTCGCGGGCATGCCGATGCGCATGGTCTCCATCCAGGCGGGCGCCCGCACCCTGGCCCTGCGCGTGAAGGCGGCCGACACCGGCGAGCGGCAGGCGGGCGGCTTCCAGTGTGCGACGCCCGAGGAGATCAAGCGTCACCTGATCCTCTTCGACTTCGGCAAGGAGATGTTCACCCAGTTCCACATGCAGAACGTGCCGGCCGCGCTCGACATCGCGTTCATCAAGGACGACGGGCGCATCTTCGCGATCCTCAAGATGGACCCGAGCCCGACCGAGCTCTACGGCCCGCTCGGCGAGTTCCGCTACGCCCTCGAGGCGCACGCCGGGTTCTTCGCGAGCCAGGGCATTCGCCAGGGAGAAGCCAAGCTGGTCGTGCCCGCGACCCGCTGAGCGCCACGGCCGTGCACGCGCACCATCGCCATACCCACGGCTCCCGCCACAAGCACCGCCTGCTCGCGGTGTTCGGCCTCACCGCGGGCTTCCTGGTGGTGGAGGCCGGCGTCGGCCTATGGACGGGCAGCCTTTCGCTCCTCGCCGACGCGGTGCACATGCTGGTCGACGCGGGCGGCGTCCTCCTGAGCCTGCTCGCGGTCTGGTTCGCGGAGCGGCCGGCCACGCCGGCCAAGACCTACGGCTACTACCGCGTCGAGATCCTCGCCGCTCTCGTCAACGGCGTGCTCCTCTGCGTGATGGCCATCGGCATCCTGTTCGCGACGTACGAGCGGCTCTGGCAGCCGCCCCACGTTCCGGGCGGGCCCATCGTGGCGGTGGCGGGGCTCGGCCTCCTGGTCAACCTGGCCGGGCTCTGGCTCCTGCACGGAGGTGCCGGGGAGAGCCTCAACGTGCGCAGCGCCTACCTCGAGGTGATGGGCGACGCGATCAGCTCCGGCGTCGTCATCGTGGCCGGCGTGTTCATCCTCTTCACCGGCTGGGTCATCGCGGATCCGATCGCGGGCGCGCTGATCGCGCTCTTCCTGCTGCCGCGCACGTGGGCCCTGCTGCGCCAGACCGTCAACATCCTGCTGGAGGGCGCGCCCGCCCACCTCGACGTGACCCAGATCGAGGAGGCGCTCTGCGGCGCCCCCTCGGTGCGCCGGGTCCACGATCTGCACGTGTGGACGCTCACCTCCGGCCGCGAGGCCATGAGCGCGCACGTGGTGGTCGAGCCGGGCGCGCCCTCCGACAAGATCCTCGAAGAGCTGCACATCGTCCTCCACGCCAGATTCGGCATCGATCACACCACGATCCAGATCGAGACCGAGCCAGCCCCCCTCATCCAGATCACTCCGAAGGCGGGCTAGGCGCCTGCGCCGGGAGAACCCGATATGCGACAGATCGCTCGGCTGGCTTCGCTCGCATCGCTTCTCTGTACCCTCACCTCCGCGGCCGCGTGGGCCGCGGACGCGCCGGTCACGGTGACCTTCGCCCACCCGGAGAAGTACACCGACTTCCGCCTGAGCTGTGTCTCCCGCGACACGGATGCCGGGAGCCTCATGGCGGACCTCGAGGCCTACCTCACCGCGACCGCCGCGCCGCTGGTGCCGGCAGGCCAGCGGCTCGAGATCACGGTGACCAACGTCGACATGGCGGGCGACATCGAGAGCTGGCGCGGCCCGGGGCGCTGCGACGTGCGGGTGATGAAAGACACCTATCCGCCCCGCATCGATCTCACCTTCCGGCTGGTGGACGCCGACGGCAAGGAGCTGCGCGCGGGGAGCCGCCAGCTACGCGACTCCAACTACCTGGTGAACGCGGGACCGTCCTCGATCACCGACCACCTGCGGTACGAGAAGGCGCTGCTGGGCGACTGGCTGCGGCACGAGCTCGGCCGCGCGACCCGCTCGTGAGGCGCAGCGAGACCCGCATCCTCACCACCCACGTGGGCAGCCTGCCCCGCCCGCCCGCGCTCCGCGACCTCCTGGTCCGCCAGGACCGGGGCGAGGCGGTGGAGGCGGCCGCGCTCGAGCGCGAGGTGGCCGCGGCGCTCGCCCGCGTGATCACCGGCCAGCTCGAGGCGGGCGTCGACGTGGGCAACAACGGCGAGCAGCCGCGCGCCGGCTTCTCCACCTACGGGGCCGCGCGCATGAAGGGCTTCGGGGGCACGAGCCGGCGGGAGCTGGCCCAGGACCTGATCGACTTCCCCGACTACGCGGAGATGCTGGCCCGCCGCCGGCGCGACGCGGCCCGCATCGGCGACGCCCCACAGGCCATCGCAGAGATCGACTACGCGGACCTGGGCCCCGCCGCGCGGGAGTGCGACGCGTTCCTGCGCGAGACCGAGACGCGGCCCCGGCGGTTCGTCGAGCGCTTCATGACCGCGGCGTCGCCCGGGGTGATCGCCACCATCCTGCTCTCCGCCCACTACGCCTCCCACGAGCAGTACGTCATGGCGCTGGCGCGCGAGATGCAGAAGGAGTACGAGCTGATCCACGCCCGCGGCCTGCTCCTGCAGGTCGACTGCCCGGACCTCGCGATGGAGCGGGCCCGCTTCTTCCGCCGGGACTCGCTCGAGCGCTTCCTCCAGATGGTCGAGCTGCACGTGGAGGCGATCAACCGGGCCACCGCGGCCATCCCGCCCGACCGGATCCGCCTGCACCTCTGCTGGGGCAACTACGACGGCCCCCACACCCACGACGTGCCGCTCGAGGCGGTGCTGCCGATCGTGGCCCGCGCGCGGGTGGGGGCGCTCTCGCTGCCGCTCGCGAACCCGCGGCACCAGCACGAGTACCGCGTGCTCCGGCAGCACCGCCTGCCCGACGGCATGCTGCTCCTGCCCGGCGTCATCGACACCACCACCAACTACGTCGAGCACCCCGAGGTGGTGGCCGACCGGATCTGCGCCGCGGTGGAGGCGGTGGGCGACCGGACGCGCGTGATCGCCTCCACCGACTGCGGCTTCAGCACCTTCGCGGGCTCGGAGATGGTGGCCCACGACGTGGTGTGGGCCAAGCTCGCCGCGCTCCGCGACGGGGCCGCCCTCGCGAGCCGGCGCCTCTGGGCCTGACGTCCTGGTCCTGACGCTCTGGCCCCGGCTCTGCTATCCTCCGCCCCATGAACGCCACGCGCTTCGCCCAGGGCATGACCTTCGACGACTACGTGACCTTCACCGGCTCGCCCGGAAACCTCGCCCGCGAGGGCTTCGACATCCGGCGCTTCAGCCTGGTGCGCCCGCGGGTGGACTGGAGCGGCTACCTGCGCGAGCGCCACGCCCGCGCGCGCCTCAGCCCGGAGCAGACCGCGGCCATCCGGTGGCTCGCCGGGCAGCCGGGCGGGCCCGCCAAGGTCGCGGTGATCTCGGAGGAGTGGTCGTCGGACTGCCGGCGCGACGTGCCGTACCTGGCACGCCTGGCCGAGGCGAGCGGGCTCGAGCTGCGGATCTTCCCGCGCGACGCCGACGTGATGCTGATGAGGGGGCTGCCCGACCCGGCGGTGGGCAACGGCGATCTGGTGTGCGAGTACGCCAACGACAAGAACGGCCAGCGGTGGGCCTCGGTCCCGGTGGCGGTATTCTTCACCGGCGACTTCACGGAGATCTACCGTTACGTCGAGTACCCCGCGATCTACCGCAAGGAGCGGGTGATCGGCCACCTGCGGGCCGCGCGGGCCGGCGAGAGCCCGGACGAGGCCAAGAGCCGGGGCGGCCGCGAGATCGCGAGCCTGCTGGAGTCGCCCTTCCCCGACGTGTGGGCGCAGGCCGCGATCGCGGAGATCCTGAGCGCGCTCCACGAGCGACTGCTGACCGGCGCGCGCGGCTGAGGGGCGCCGCCGCCGGGCGCCGCGGTCAGGGCGCGACGCGCCAGCTGTGCCAGAACCAGATCGCGCCGGCGACCGCGATCATGAGCGCGAGGTAGGCGGCCCAGCTGTTGGCCCACGATTCGCCCGGGACCACGATGCGGTCCTGCTCCCATTCCACCTGGTCCCGCCAGCCCAGGTCCGCCCGGGCGTAGCGCTGGAAGGCCTCGGTCACCCACGCGAGCGGCAGGGCGCGGTCGCGAGTGCGGAAGCGCCGCTCGATCGACCCCTCTTGCAGGTCGAGCCCGAAGCCGGTCTGCACGCTGCCGCTGGCCTGGAGGTAGCTCGAGTCGGAGGTGCCGAGGGTGGCCAGCACGTTGCGCCCGCCGTCGAGCGAGGCGAGCACCTTGGCGATGGTGGGCCCGTCCGGCCGCTCGTAGCCGGTGTCGTGCGTGCTGAGCATCACGTCCATGGCGGCTAGTAGGAGCGCGGCAGGCCCAGCACGTGCTCGGCCAGGTAGTTGAGCGCCATCTGCTGCGATACCGGCGCGATCTTATAGAGGCGGATCTCGCGCCAGAGGCGCTCCACGTGGAACTCCTTGGCGTAGCCGTAGCCCCCGAAGGTCTGGAGCGCGGCGTCGCAGGCGTTGAAGCCGGCCTCGGCCGCCAGCATCTTGGCCGCGTTGGCTTCGCGCCCACAGGGCTTGCCGTGATCGAACAGCCACGCGGCCTTCAGGCACATCATCTCGGCCGCGTCGAGCTGGGCCATCGCGTGGGCGAGCGGGTGGGCGATCGCCTGGTTCTTGCCGATGGGCCGGTCGAAGACGACGCGCTCCTTCGCGTACTGCACCGCGCGCTCGAGGGCGGCGCGCCCGATGCCCACCGCCTCGATGCCGATGACGATGCGCTCCGGGTTCAGGGAGTCGAGCAGGTGGTAGAAGCCCTCCCCGACCGTCCCCACCACGTCGGTGTCGGGGATCTCCAGGTTGTCGATGAAGATCTCGTTGGAGTCGACCGCGGCCCGGCCGAGCTTGTGGATCAGGCGCACCGTGATCGCGCTCCGGTCGAAGTCGGCGAAGAAGAGGGTCATACCCTTGAGCGGCTTGGCCGGGTCGCGGGCGGACGTGCGTGCGAGGAGCAGGATCCGGTTGGCGTGCTGGGCGTTGGTGGTCCAGACCTTCCGGCCGTTCACCACCCAGCGGTCGCCCTTCTTCTCCGCCCGGGTGGTGATGCGCGAGGTGTCGGTGCCCGCGTTGGGCTCGGTGACCCCGAACGCCATCACGGTCTCCCCGCTCACGATCCCCGGCAGGTACTTCCGCTTCATCGTCTCGGTGCCGTACTTGACGAGCGGGGTCGGCGGGAACACGTAGAAGTGGATCGGGGAGCAGCCGGAGGTGCCCGCTCCCGACGCGCAGATCTCGTGGAGCATCAGGGCGGCCTCGGTGACCCCGAGCCCGGCCCCGCCGTACTCCTCGGGGATCGTGATGCCGAGCCAGCCGTTGTCCGCGAAGGCCTTGACGAAGTCGCTCGGATACTCGGCCTTGTCGTCCTTCTCGAGCCAGTAGTCGAGCGAGAAGGTGCGGGCCAGCGCCCCCACCTCTTTCTTGATCACCTCCTGCGAGTCGGTCAGCGCGAAGTCCATTGAGCCCGCCTCCTGGTCGGGCAAGAATATCACGGC
>DASZJM010000450.1:0-9422 GCA_035948165.1 Candidatus Methylomirabilota bacterium | reverse complement strand
CATCGCTTGTCAACGAGGCCGAGCGATGCACCGTGCTATGCTCCGCGGCGTGACGCGCGCCTGACCATGAAGCTCGGCACCTCGGTTCGCTTCCTCTTCCCGACCTCGCCCGCCACCCACGAGCGGTTCCGCGGCCTCGTGGCCGCGATGCCGAAGGGCGCGTTCATCGAGCGGCCGATGGGCGCGTACGCGCCGGAGGAGCAGGCGCGGAACCTCATGGAGGTGGCGGCCGCGGCGCGCGCCGCCGGGCTCGACGGGCTCCTGACCGGCGACAGCCACGGCGCGAATCCCGGCTACGCGGCCACGTTCTCGCCGCTGCCCACGGTGGCGCGCCTCATGAGCGTGACCGGCGACATGCCGATCGGCGTGGTCCTGCTCGCCCCGTTCTACCACCCGGTGCTGCTCGCCGAGCAGATCGGCACGCTCGCCGCGTTCGCGGAGGGGCCGCTGATCGTCACCTTCGTGCTGGGCGGCCGGCCGCCCCAGTTCGCCGCGTTCGGCATGGAGGAGCGGAGCCGGGTGGGGCGTCTCGAGGAGACGGTGACGATCGCGCGCGCGCTCCTCTCCGGCGAGCGCGTCACCCACCGTGGCCGCTACTTCACGGTGGACGGCGCGACCATCAGCCCGCTGCCGCGGGTGCCGGTGGAGATCTGGCTCGGGGGCACGGTGGCGGCCTCCGCCGAGCGCGCCGCGCGGCTCGGCGACGCGTGGCTGACCGGGCAGAACGCGACCGACGAGGAGCTGCGCCGCCAGCTCGACGGCTATCGCGAGGCGGCGGCCCGCGCCGGGCGGCCGGCGCGGCCGGTCCTGCGCCGCGACATCTACGTGGGCGAGTCGGATGACGAGGCGCGCGCGGTGGTCGGCGCCATCCTCGCCGAGGGCTATCGCGGCACCGGCCTCGATCAGCTCCTGGTGGGCGGCGCCGAGAGCGTGGTCGAGCGCCTGCGCGCCTACCGCGTCATGGGCTTCGACCACGTGATGGTGCGGCACATCACGGGCGATCACCATCTCATGCTGCGCTCGTTCGAGCGCATCGGCCGCGACGTGATGCCTCGGATCCGCGCGCTCTAGCCGCCCTCAGCCGCCGAGGCCCTTGGCCCGGTAGACCTTGGCCGCCTCCGGGCCGGCGAGGAACTGGATGAGCGCCCTCGCCGCGTCGGGGTTCTTCGCCTCTCCGGCGAGGCCGAGCGAGAACACGGTGACGGTCTGCAGCTCCGCGGGCAGCGGGCCGACGACGTCGACGCCGGGCACCGCCATCAGCTCGGGGACCTGCGCGGCGCCCAGCTCGATGTCCCCCGCCACCAGCATCTCGCCCGCCTTCGTCCCGGTGTCCTTGTACTTGGCGCGCACCTGATCGGCGATGCCCAGGCGCTCGAGCACGCGGGCGAACGCGACCCCGGAGGCGCCCTCCTTCGAGAAGCCGACCGACTTGGCGGCGAGCACGGCGCTCTTGAGCGCCTCGGGCGTGGCAATGTCGGGCCGGAGCGCCCCCGCCTTCACTCCGATGCCCACCCCGGAGCGCGCGACGTCGACCTTGCTGCCCGCCACGACCTTGCCCTGCTTGGCCAGATCCTCGACGATTGGACCGGTCAGGATGACCACGTCCGCGGGCGCGCCGTCGAGGAACTGGGTCTTGAGGACCGCCGCGAGCCCGTAGGTCACGACGACGGTGTGGCCGGTGTCGCGCTCGAAGCGGGCGATCAGCTCCGGGGTGGCGGGCTGCATGCCGACGGTGCTGAGCACCTTGATCTCGGCGGCCTCGGCGCGACTCCACGCCGTCAGCGCGGCGAGCGCGAGCGCCATCGTCAGACCGCGGGTCGCACGGCGATTCATGGGCTCCTCCGATGGTCCAGCGAGGTGGCGCCGCGCCGTCGACCGCGACGGCGGGCGTAGTAGCTCCGGGCTTTGGCGAGGCTGCCGCACGCCTCCATGGCGCACCAGCGCCGCGTGCCGCTCCGGGTGACGTCCAGGAAGACCCAGCCGCAGCGCGCGGCCGGGCACGTCTTGAGCCGCCGCGGATCGGCGGTGGTCAGCACCTCGGCGGCCGAGCGGGCCGCGGCCCACACCGGCAGCGCCAGCGGCGGGCCGTCGTCGAGCGGCCACGCGAGGGTGAAGCCCGAGCGCGTGGGGCTCAGGTGGAGCGCGCGGAACGCGTCGTGGAGCTCGCGATCCACCAGCGCGAGGTCGGCGGGAACGGGCGGCCGTCCCGCCGCGAGCCCGGCGAAGACGCGGTAGATCGCCTCCCGGAGCGCGCGCGCCCGCGCGAGCACGCGCGCCGCCGCGGCGGGCCGGCGGCCGGCCTGGCGCTCCAGGGTGCGGGCGGCGGGCGCGGTCAGCACGCCGCTCTGCCGCGCCCACTCGACCAGCTCGCCGTAGGTCGGCAGCCGCTCGATCGGCCGACCGCTCCCGCGCCAGCTCACCGTGTTGGCGAGGTCGAGGCAGAGACGACCGCCCGACCGGTGAAACGTCCATCGCTTGCTCACGCCCGGGTCTCCCTTGACAGCCTTATAGCATCTGAGCTACCAGTCTGTGTATTATCACCATCTTGATTCGATAAGACGGTAATAGAGCGCGACGGCGGCCGAGAGGAGGAGGGACGATGGCTCGACACATCCGCACGGTGGTATTCCTGCTGGCCGGCCTGCTCGCGGCGGGGCCCGGCCCCGCGACCGCCCAGGCGCTGCAGGGGCAGGTGATCCGGATCGGCATCGGCGCGCCGCTCACCGGCGGCGCCGCGAGCTTCGGGGTCGAGATGAAGAACGCGGTGGAGCTGGCCATCGAGGACCAGAACCGGGCCGGGGGCGTGCTCGGCGGCAAGCTCGAGGCCGCCGTCTTCGACGACGAGGCCAGCGACGCCAAGGGTCAGGCGGGCGCCACCGCGCTCTGCCAGGACCCGGCGGTGCTCGGGGTGGTGGGCCACGTGAACAGCAACGTGAGCATCAGCGCGTCGAGCGTGTACGCGGCCTGCGGGCTCGCGATGCTGACCCCGATGTCCTCGAATCCCGGCGTCACCGACCGGGGGCTCGCGAACGTGTTCCGCCTGACCAATCGCGACGACCACAAGGGGCCGGGCCTCGCCGCCTACCTCTACCGGCGCGCGGGCAAGCGGCGAGCGGTGGTGGTCGACGACCAGACCGCCTACGGCAGGGGTCTCGCCGACCTCTTCGCGGGCGCGTTCGCCAAGCTCGGCGGGACGGTGGTGGCGCGACCGACCGTGAAGGTGGGCGATCGCGACTTCCAGACGCTCCTGGCCGCCCTCCCGGCCGGGTTCGACGTGATGTTCTTCGGCGGCATCGCCGAGGCCCCGTACCTGCTGCAGCAGATGCGGGAGCGCGGCCTGAACCAGCTCTTCGCCTGCGGGGACGGCTGCTGGAACGTGAAGGGGTTCATCCAGCCGGCGGGCGCGGCCGCCACCCGTGGTGAGGGCGTGCTCATCCTCTCCGCGGCGCCGGCCATCGGGCGCGTGCCCGGCTCGGCCGCCTTCGCGGAGCGCTACACCCAGCGCTTCGGGCCGATCGCCAACTACGCGCTCAACTCCTACGACTCGGCGCGCCTGGTGATCGTCGCCATCCAGCAGGCCGCGAGTGCGCGGGGCGGCCTTCCGTCCCGCGGCGAGGTGGTGGCCGCGCTGCGCCGGCTCCAGTACCAGGGCATCGCGTACGCGCGGCCGGTCACCTGGGACGGCAAGGGCGACAACACCGCGGCGGTGATCTTCGTCAACGTGGTCGAGGGCGACCGGTTCAAGGAGGTCGGCGAGATCACTCGCACCGACATGCCGGACTGAGCCTCCATCGCCGGACGGGGCGCTCCGCGTGGACGCCCGCGCCGCGGTGTGTTACCACCGTCTCACGGAGGGCACGACGGTGGGGCCTCGGAACTGGCGCTCCGCGCTCCTGGCGGGAGTCATCCTCGTCGCGGCGGCGGACGAGCAGTACGTGATCTGGCGCAGCTCGGCGGTCAACGGCTTCGTCTGGGAGCCGGCGAGCGGCGCGTACGCCTCGAAGGACGCGTGCAACGCGGCCATCGAGGGCCGGAAGCGCCGCATCGCCAGCACGCTCTCGTTCATGCGGCGCCTGGGAGTGGACGACGCCCTGCAGCACGCGGTCGGCGACCGGCTCTACGAGTGCCGCCCGACCCTCACCGGCCCGCCGCCGATCGATTCCTCCCGCGGAGAGACCCAGTCACCCTGATGGGCTCGGCGTGACGAGGAGGACGGGGCGGCCGGCGGCGCGCGACCGCTCGACCAGCTCGCGCGCTTCCGGGGCCATGTAGATCGCGTCGCTCCCCAGATCGCCGAGAGCCCGCGCCAAGGCGCGCAGGCGATCAACCAGGGGCGCCCGCTGGTCGATCAGCACCAGGTGCGCGCCCCGCACCACGCAGAGCCCGCCGCCCATCGCGGCCGGCGTCTCGAAGGGCTCCGACCGGACTTCCACACCCAGCCGCTGCGCGGCTGCGACCAGCTCGTCGAGAAGCTCCCGCGGGTCCATCCGAGCGAATAGTACTCCAGGCGCGGCAGCGGCGCGGCAGCGGGTTGACTTGGTCGGCGCGGCTCGTGAATAATCGCGCCACCACGCGCCCCGGGAGGAGCCGCCAGACCATGATCGCCACGCGAACCACCGTCCTGCTGTGCCTGCTCGTCGCCGCCCTCGTCCAGCCCGCCTGGGGCGAGGAGCTGGTGGTGGCGACCTTCGGCGGCACCTTCGTCGACAACTCGAAGAAGTGCCACGCCGCCGCCTTCGAGAAGGCCACCGGGGCCACCGTGAAGTACGTGCTGGGCAGCTCGGTGCAGACCATGGCCAAGCTGCGCGCCGCGGGCGCCCGCTCCGAGTTCGACGTGGCGTACATGGACAGCCAGATCGTCAAGCAGGCCAAGGCGGAGGGGCTGCTCCAGCCGCTCGAGCCCGCCAAGATCGAGCACTGGAACGATCTCTACGAGGCCTCCCGCGACAAGGACGCCTACTGGGTCTCGATGATGTTCGCGGGCACGATCATCACCTACAACACCAATCTGGTGAAGACGCCGCCCACCTCGTGGGCCGATCTCTGGAAGCCGGAGTGGAAGGGCAAGCTCGCGATCCCGGACATCTCGGGGACGTCCGGCCAGCAGTTCCTGATGGCAGCCGCGCGTCTCAACGGCGGCTCGGTGGAGAACATCGACCCCGGCTTCGAGGCGATCAAGAAGCTCAAGCCCAACATCCAGATGATGTATACCCAGCCGGACCAGATCATCCCGCTGTTCGAGCGCGGCGACATCTCGCTGGCGGTGTGGTACACGGACCGGACCGGCGCGGCCGCGCTCAAGGGCGTGCCGGTGGCGGCCGCCTACCCGAGCGAGGGCGCGATCGGCATCGTGCCCACCGTCTCGGTGCCCAAGGCGAGCCCGAAGCGCGAGCTGGCCCAGAAGTACGTCGCCGCGCTCCTGTCGCCGGAGGGCCAGCTCTGCTTCGGCCAGTCGCAGTTCGCCGGGCCCACCAACCGGAAGGTGCAGCTCCCCGCCGACCTGGCCAAGCTCGTGCCCTACGGCCCGCTGGTGCAGCGCATGTTCTTCCCCGACACCGACCTGGTGGCGAAGAAGTTCCCGGAGTGGTCGGAGCGCTGGGGGCGCGAGATCGCGCGTTGACCCCGGGGCGCCGGCCGGCGCGGTGAGCGGCGCCGCGCCGGCGCTCCGCGTCCGCCGGCTCCGCAAGGCCTTCGGCCCGGTGGTGGCGGTCGACGACGTCTCGCTCGACGCGGCCCCCGGCGAGTTCGTGGCGCTGCTCGGCCCCTCGGGCTGCGGCAAGAGCACGCTGTTGCGCATGGTGGCCGGCCTCGTCGAGCCCGACGGCGGGGAGATCGTCCTCGCCGGCCTGGACATCACGCGGGTGGCGGTCCATCGCCGCAACCTGGGGCTGGTCTTCCAGTCCTACGCCCTCTTCCCGCACATGACCGTGTTCGAGAACGTGGCCTTCGGCCTCCGCCGGCGCGGGGTGGGCCCGCCCGAGCTGGGTCCGCGGGTCGAGCGGATGCTGGAGCTGGTGCGGCTCGGCCCGCTGGGCGCCCGCTACCCGCGCGAGCTCTCCGGCGGCCAGCAGCAGCGCGTCGCGCTCGCCCGGGCGCTGGTCACCGAGCCCCGCGTGCTGCTCCTCGACGAGCCGCTCTCGAACCTCGACGCGCTCCTGCGCGACGAGATGCGGGTGGAGTTGAAGCGGCTGCAGGAGCGTCTCGGGATCACCATGATCTTCGTCACCCACGACCAGGCGGAAGCCCTCGTCCTCTCCGACCGCGTGGTGGTGATGGAGGCCGGGCGCGTGGAGCAGATCGGCCGGCCCGAGGAGGTGTACCGCCGTCCCGCCACCGCCTTCGTCGCGCGCTTCCTCGGGCGGGCGAACTTCCTCGCGGGCACGGTGGCGGAGAGCGGGCCCACCGGCATCGTGGTGGCGCTCGACGGCGACCGGTTCCAGGTGGTGGCCGTGCCGCGGTCGGGCCTCGGCGCGGGGCAGCGGGTGCACGCGGTGATCCGGCAGGAGGCCATCCGGCTCGAGCCGGCCGAGGGGGCGGCTCTGCGCCCGAACAACTTCGCGGCGACCGTGGTCTTCCACGCCTTCGCGGGCCAGACCCACCACTACGTGATCCAGCTCGCGGACGGGCGCGAGCTCGAGGTGGCCACGCCGGGCGCGGCTGCGCCGCTGGCGCGCGGCGCCCACACCCACGTGGCGTGGAGCCCGGACGACGTCATCCTGCTCCCCACCGGGCCCGCGGCCTCGGGAGACGCGTGGTGAGGTCCGGATCCGGCTGGCGGCTCCTCGCGCCCGCGCTCCTGCTGCTCGCGGTGGCGTTCGTGGCGCCGGTCGGGCTGATGGTGCCGACCAGCGTGCGCCCCTACGTCCCGCTGGTCGGGATCACCGGCGGCTTCACCGCGCGCCACTACACCCGGCTCCTGACCGACTCCTACTACCTCGAGATCATCGGCCGCACCCTCGCGCTCGGGCTCAGCGTGACGGGATCCACCCTGCTGCTCGGCTATCCGGTGGCCCTCTTCCTCGCCCGCACGCGCTCGCGCTGGCGGAACTGGCTCACGATCCTGGTGGTGTTCCCGCTCATGCTGAACCTGGTGGTGCGCACCTTCGGCTGGATCGCCCTGCTCGCCCAGAACGGCCTCGTCAACCAGGCGCTCAAGGCGATGGGCCTGGTCGACGGGCCGGTCAAGCTCCTCTTCAACTTCGCGGGCCTGCTCATCGGCCTGACCCACATCTTCCTGCCGTTCATGGTGCTGGTGCTGATCGGTGCCATCCAGAACATCCCGCGCGACGTGGAGGACGCCGCGCGGGTGCTGGGCGCGTCGTGGGGCGGCGCATTCCTCCGCGTCACGCTCCCCCTCTCCGCGCCCGGGATCCTCTCGGGCTCGATCCTCGTCTTCGTGCTCACGATCAGCGCGCTGGTGACGCCGCGGCTGCTCGGCGGGCCGACCTACCAGGTGATGTCGACCCTGATCTACGACGAGTTCCTCCAGCGCCTGAACTGGCCGGCCGGTTCCGCGCAGTCGCTGTTGCTCACTGCGATGGTGCTGACGCTGATCTACCTGTCGGGGCGCCTGGCCCGGCGGACGGGAGCGAGCGCGTGACCGCGGCGAGCGTGCGCACCTGGCTGCTGCGCGCGTGGGTGACCCTGGTCTTCGGCTTCCTGATGCTGCCGGTGGTGGTGATCGCGCTCGCCTCCTTCAGCCGCACGTCCTACCTGACCGTGCCGCCCAAGGGGCTGACCCTCGCGTGGTTCGCCAAGGTGCTGGGCGACGCCGAGTACGTGCACGCCATCGTCTTCAGCCTGCTGCTCGCCCTGGTCGCGACCGCGGGCTCGGTCGGGGCCGGGGTGGCCGCGTCCTACGCGCTGATCCGTCGGCGGGTGGCCGGTGCCGCCGGCGCGGCGGCGCTGCTCAACGCGCCCCTCGTCTTCCCGGGCGTGGTGGTAGGCGTGGCCCTGCTGCAGTTCTACGCGATGGTCCACCTGAACGGCACGCTGGTGGGACTGGCCCTCGCCCACATGGTGATCACGGTGCCGTACGTGGTGCGGGCGGTGACCGCGAGCCTCCAGGGGATCGACCCGGAGATCGAGCACGCCGCGCGCGTCCTGGGGGCGAGCGGGCCGGTCGCCTTCTTCACGGTCACGCTGCCCCTCATCCGGCCCGGGGTAGTGGCCGGCGCGCTCTTCTCCTTCATCGTGTCGTTCGACAACGTGCCGGTGTCGATCTTCCTTCTCGGTGCGGGCCAGATGACGCTGCCGGTGAAGATCTTCACCGCGATCGAGTACGGGGTCGACCCGTCGATCGCCGCCATCTCGACCATGCTCATCGTGATCACCGGCTTGGGCCTCGCGCTGGCCGAGCGCTGGATCGGCTTCCACCGCTTCGTCTGATCACACGTCCACAGGGGACCCGCCATGGCCGCTCCCGTCGAAGGTCGCTTCACCGGTCGGATCGCGGTGGTCAGCGGCGCCGCCAACGGCATCGGCCGCGCCAGCGCGCTGCGGCTCGCGCGGGAGGGCGCGGATCTGGTCGTGGTCGACCGCGAGGGCGACCCGCTGCACGCGGTGGCGCGGGAGATCGAGGCGGCCGGCCGGCAGGTGCTGACGATCACCGCGGAGTGGACCCAGCCGGACGCGGTGGAGGCGGCCTTCGCGGCCATCCGGCAGCGCTTCGGCCGCATCGACATCCTGTTCAACAACGTGGGTCAGAGCGCCCGCGAGCGGGCCAGCGAGTTCTTCCTCTCGGAGGAGGCGACCTGGCGCTTCGTGATCGAGGTGTCGCTGGTGGCCACCATGCGGGCGACCCGGCTGGCGGTGGAGGAGATGCGGGAGCGGCGGAGCGGCCGCATCGTCAACATGTCGACCGAGTCCGCGTTCTACGGCGACGTGGGCTTCGTGGACTACGCGGCGGCCAAGATGGGCGTGATCGGCTTCACCCGCTCGCTGGCCCGCGAGCTGGCGCCGTTCCACGTGAACGTCAACGCGGTGTGCCCGGGCGCGATCCGCACCCGTGCCCACGACCGGCTGCCGCGGGAGGTGATCGACAAGGTGCGGAACAGCGTGCCGATGGGGTACGTGGCCGAGCCCGAGGACGTGGCCGGAGTGGTCGCGTTCCTGGCCAGCGACGACGCGCGCTACATCACCGGGCAGTCGATCCTCATCGACGGCGGCCGGTGGATGATCTGATTCGACCGGTCAGCTTCAGACCCACGGAGGAGGCGGCGATGGCGGGACGACTGGCGGGCAAGATCGCGGTGATCACGGGCGGCGGCAGCGGCATCGGGCGCGCGTGCGCGGTCCGCTTCGCGATGGAAGGAGCGAAGGTGTGCGTGGCCGACCTGGATCAGGCCGCGGCCAAGGACACCGCGCGGCGCGTGGAGGCGGCCGGGCAGAAGTCGCTGGCGCTGCGGGTCGACACCACCGAC
>DASZJM010000449.1:0-5347 GCA_035948165.1 Candidatus Methylomirabilota bacterium | reverse complement strand
GAACGTCCCGTAGCTGCGCGGGTGGGGCTTGCCGACCGCGAGCGACCCCTCGGCGGCGAGGGAGGAGCCGTCGGAGCCCACCATGACGTGCGGATGCACGAGTGCCCGCCGCAGGTCGGCCTCGTCGAGCTGGAACAGAATCATGTAGCCCTTGCCCTGCTCGGCCACGATCAGCTCGATGGCCGCGTCCAGCGGGTCCTCCCCCCGCGCGGCCGCGATCTCGGCGATGCGGCGGCCCTGCGCGTCCGGGCGTGAGGGTGAGTAGGCGACCATGATGTCCGACCAGTCGAGGCCGCGCAGGAGTGTCTCGCCGCCGCCGGTCAGCTCCCGACGGATGCGCTCGCGGGTTTCCGGATCGGCGAGGCGCTTCAACATCGCGTCGATGCCGCCCTCCAGCACCCAGTCGGGGAGCAGCGTGCGCAGCGTGGTGCTGGAGGCGGTGTAGGGGTAGACGTCGCCCATCACGTCCTGACCCTGGGCGCGCGCGGCGTCGATGAGGGCGAGCGCGTCGGCGACCTTGCCCCAGTTCGGGCGGCCCGCCGCCTTCACGTGGCTCACCTGGGCGGGCAGCCCGCCCTCGCGGCCGACGCGGATGGCCTCGGCCACCGCGTCGAGCAGCGTCGCGCCCTCGCCGCGTATGTGGCTCGCGTAGAAGCCGCGCCCGCCCGCCGCGCGGCGCGCGATCCCGATGATCTCCTCGGTGGCCGCGTAGGAGCCGGGTGCGTAGATGAGGCCGGTGGCGAGCCCGTAGGCGCCGTCGGCCATCGCCTCGTCCATCAACCGCTCCATCGTGGCCTGCTCCGCCCCGGTGGGCGGCCGGCGGGCGAAGCCCATGGCGGCCAGGCGCAGGGTGCCGTGACCGATCAGCTGCGCCACGTTGAGGGCGACGCCGCCGTCCTCGTAGCGCGCGAGGTAGTCGCGCACCCGGCGCCACGAGAAGTCCATGCCCGTGGGCAGGTAGAGGGCGAAGCCCCTCATCTCCTCGCGGAAGGTGTCGGAGACCGGGGCGGGGGAGAAGCCGCAGTTGCCCACCACCTCGGTGGTCACGCCCTGCCGGATCTTCGACTCGGCGCGCCGGTTGTCCCACAGGCGCCAGTCCGAGTGCGAGTGCATGTCGATGAAACCGGGGGTGACGGTGCGGCCGCTCGCGTCGATGGTGCGCCCGGCGGGCTCGCGGGAGAGATCGCCGACCGCGGTGATGGCATCCCCGGTGACGCCGACGTCGCCACGGCGCGCGGGCGCCCCGGTGCCGTCGATGAGCTGCCCGCCCGTGATCTTGAGGTCGAGCACGGGAGCGGGCCTAGTAGCGCCGGTCGTCGAGGTCCAGGAGCGGGAACGCGCTGGTCACGTGCGGGACGGTGACCGGAGTGGCCGGATGCAGGTACGACGGGTCGAGCATGCCGAGGCTGTGCACGCCGAGCAGGCCCATCGCGATGCGGATCTCGTCCTCCAGCAGCTCGAGCGCGCGCACCAGCCCCGCCTCGCCGGCGGCGGCGAGGCCCAGGCAGGTGAGCCGGCCCAGCCCCACCACCTGCGCGCCGAGTGCGATGGCCTTGATCACGTCGGTGCCGCGCATGAAGGCGCCGTCGACGATCACGGTGGAGCGGCCCGCGACCGCCTTCACCACCTCCGGGAGCACCTCGATGGAGCCACGTCCGTGATCGAGCTGGCGTCCGCCGTGGTTCGACACGTAGACGCCGTCGACGCCCAGGTCGCACGCCATCGCCGCGTCCTCGCCGGTGGCGATGCCCTTCAGGATGAGCGGGAGGTCGTGCCGATCCTTGAACCGCTTGACGTTGTCCCAGGAAAGGGCGGCCTGGAACTCCTGGCCGGTGGCGCGCACGCGCCACGGCTTGACGAAGCGGCGGGCGAGATCACGCTCGCGCCGGCTGTACATCGCGGTGTCCACCGTCATGCAGAAGACGGGGTAGCCGTTGTCCTTGGCGCGCTTCACGTGGTCGTCCACGAACGCGTCGTCGCCGCGCACGTAGAGCTGGAAGATGCGGAAGTTGTCGGCGGCGGCCGCGGTGGCCTCGAGGCCGGGGTTGCACGCCGAGCTCAGCATCTGGGGCACCCCGAAGGCGGCCGAGGCCTTGGCCGCGGTGGCGCCGCCGCCCGGGGTGAACGTCTCGATGGAGCCGACCGGCGCCATCATCACCGGGATGCGCAGCCGCCGGCCGAAGAAGGTGGTGCCGGTGTCGATGCGCGAGACGTCGCGGAGCACGCGGGGGCGGAAGGCCAGGCTGTCGATGCCCAGGCGATTGCGCCGGAGCGTGGTCTCGGTCTCGGTGCCGCCCACCAGGTAGTCCCACGGGCCGGGGGCCAGGTTCATGCGGGCGGCGCGGACGATCTCGTGCAGGGTCTGGAACTTGTCTTCGAGCTCGGAAGCCATAGTCCTCTCAGGCGTGCTGGTGAGTGGGGGGCAGGCCGAACCGCTCGGCGGTGCGGGCGAGCGCGTCGAACTCGATGAGCACCGCGGCGTCGCGGCCGACGACCCACGCGTCGTGGCCGGGGTCGAGCACGATGGCGCGCGGGGCGGCCACGTCGAAGACGCAGCCGT
Source organism: Candidatus Methylomirabilota bacterium (assembly GCA_035948165.1). Lineage (GTDB taxonomy): Bacteria > Methylomirabilota > Methylomirabilia > Rokubacteriales > CSP1-6 > CAMLFJ01. Next base: position 2,787 of record DASZJM010000449.1, on the reverse strand, counting down.
CCGCGTAGGTGCCGCGCACGCGGCCGCGGGCGAGGAAGCCCACGTGGGCGTGCATGCACAGCTCGGTCTTCACGATCGGCTTCATGTGGGTAGACCAGCGGAAGCCGGGCGGATAGCACACGCGCTTGACGCGGCCGTTGGCCGCCTCCGCGATGTCGATGGTGACGCCGCCGATCTCGCGGTGGACCGCGCCCTTGATCGGCGCGAGGAGCGGATCGCGCGCGGCGCGGGCGGGCGCGGAGCGGCGCTTCGACGCGGTGCGCTTGGAGCGAACGACCTTTCGCGGGCGCTTGCTCGCCATCCGGATTGCCTCCTGGGCGCGACGTGGGACTTCGAGACACTGACGCCGGTGACGGGGCTTGTCAAGCCCGGTACACTGGGGCGTCCATGCCCGCGCTCCTCGACGCACGTAGTCTGGTGAAGCACCTCGGCGGCCGCCGCGTGGTCGACGGGGTGGACCTCGCCTGCGAGTCGGCGCAGGTGGTGGGCCTGCTCGGGCCCAACGGGGCGGGCAAGACCACGACGCTGCGCATGCTCTATGGCTTCCTGCGCCCCGACGCGGGCTCGATCCACGTGAACGGGGTGGAGCTGGGCCGCGACCTGGTGCGGGCCAAGCGCGCCATCGGAGTGTGCACGCAGGACGATACCTTCGACGGCGACTTCACGGTGGAGCAGAACCTCTCCATCGCGGCGCGCTACTTCCGCCCGCGCCCGACCGATCTCGGCCGGCGGGTGACCGAGCTGCTCGAGCGCTTCGACCTGGTGGGCTACGCCGGCGAGAAGCCGGAGACGCTCTCCGGCGGCTACCGGCGGCGGCTCATGATCGCGCGGGCGCTCGTGCACCGGCCGCGACTGCTCTTCCTCGACGAGCCCACCACCGGGCTCGACCCCCAGGCGCGCATGGGAGTGTGGGACCTGGTCGACGGCCTGCGCGCGGAGGGGCTCGGCATCATCCTGACCACCCACTACATGGACGAGGCGGAGCGGCTGAGCGACGCGCTCACCGTGCTGGCCCGCGGGCGCGTGGTGGCGCGCGGCACCGCCAAGACGGTGCTGGGCGACCTGGTGGGCGAGCACGTGATCGTGGTGGACACGGGGCCGGGCGCGGCGGTGGCGGCCTGGCTCACCGCGCGCGGACGCGGCGAGCCCGCGAGCGTCCTGGGCGCGTGGCACGTGCCGGTGTCGGGCGAGGAGCTGGCCGAGTTCGCCCGCGCGTTCCCCACGCTGCGCTACGAGGTGCGCGGGCCCACCCTCGACGATCTCTTCCTCAAGCTGTCGCTCGCCCCATGAGCTGGCTGGCCGCCGCGCTCGAGTGGCAGAGCCGCGCGGTGGTGGGCCGGCATCTGCGCGTCTACCTCCGGAACTGGTACACCGCGTTCCTGCCCCCCGCGATGGAGCCGCTCACCATGCTGCTCGCCTTCGGGGCGGGGCTCGGCGGCTACGTGATGAGCCTCACCTGGCAGGGCCGGCCGGTCGAATACATGACCCACGTGGCCCCGGGCCTGCTCGCCTACGCCACCTTCATGACTGCGATCTTCCAGTCGCTCTTCGGCGCCTTCATCCGCATGCGCTACCAGCGCACGTGGGAGGGCCAGCTCACCACCCAGGTCGAGCTCAGCCACGTGGTGTGGGGCGAGGTGCTGTGGGCCGGCGTGCTCTCCACGATGTACGTGGCGATCATCTCGGTGGTGCTGGTGGCCCTGCAGGCCGCGGGCCTGATCGCCCTCGATCTGCGCTGGCTGCCCGCGCTCTGGCCCGTCTCCTTCGTGGCCGCCTGCGGGTTCGGCGCGCTCGGGCTCTTCTTCACCGCCATCGTGCCGACCATCGATCACATGAACCTGCCGGTGTTCCTGCTCGTCCTGCCGATGGGGATGCTCTCGTCGACCTACTTCCCGCTCGAGCACCCGGTGCTGGTGGCCCTGAACCTGATCAACCCGCTCTACCACCTGGCGCAGGCCTTCCGCGGCGTGCTGATCGGCGGACCGGTGGCCGGCCACCTCGCCGGCGTGGTCGGGCTGTCGGCGCTGCTGCTCGCGATCCTGGTGCCGCTCGACCTGCGCCTGCTGCGCCGGCGCGTCTTGGGCGACTAGACTACTCGAGCAAAGCAGTCGCGCGCTATGGGTCGCGCGGCATCCGCTCGAAGGGAATGGGCCGCCTCCATTAGATGTCCGTACGCTGGAGTAGGAAGGTGCCGACCGCGATCAATCCAATGGCGAAGAGCTTCGTCCAGGTGAACGGTTCCTTCAAAAACATGAACCCGACGACCAGCATGAGGACCGTCGATGTACCCCCGATGATGAACGATGACGTGATCCTGAGCCCGCTCGCGTAGGCGAATAGCGTGAACAGATTTACACCAGCAGTGGCCACGCCCACGATGACCAGGACGTACAGGCTCTCCAGGGAGAACGGTAGCGGCGCTCCGGTTGTAGCTCGCATCGCGAGCGCCACCAGTACGTTTACGAGAAAGGCGATGCCAGTGACGATGGCGATCCCGAGCGCTGGATGAATGCCCGGTGCCGCGAGCCTGAGGCCAATCGCAAGCACGGCCATTGACACGCCAGCAAGGAGCGCGTACATGAACGCAAGAGTAGACATGGCATGCCGATGATAGCCCAGGCCGGTCTCACCGCGCGAGAACCGACGCGATGGCGGCATCGCGCACGAAAGAACAGTTCCCATACCAGGTGCTACGGCCGCACTCGGCCATCGCCCCAGGGGATGGGCCGCCTCTGGAGGCTGCCCCTTCGGGCTCAACTCACCTCCCGTGCTCTCCACTCCTCAAGG
>DASZJM010000448.1:0-3605 GCA_035948165.1 Candidatus Methylomirabilota bacterium | reverse complement strand
GCCCACGAGGCGTGCTACAAGCCTTGGCGGGAGGAGTCGGTTGCTCTTCGTGCCGCCGACCGACCCGACCCGCCGTCGGCCTATGTCGCCGGGCGCACGCTCAAGTGGCCGAAAGGTGAAGCAGGCACGCTATCGGCAGGGTGAGCGGGGGTAGGCCGCTCGGGAGCCCCTTGACGGGACTCCCGGTTGGTCGACACGGCTGGTAGAATCGCGGCATGGCGATGGTGAGTAGCGCGATGGCGGGAACGGTCGCGGTTCGGGACGCGGCCGGCCCAGATAGGTCGGCGTTCCCGTTCCGGTGCGAGCTGAGCCTCGCCCCGTTGATCACGTTCTGGACCCAGCTCTCCGCCTATCACGAGTTCGGCCGGGGGCCGATCCCGGGGCTCGTGCGCGAGAAGGCGCGCGAGGCGCCGGAGCTGGCGGGGGTGATCGACGACCTGTCGGTCATCGGCAAGCACCAGACGTTCGTCGACCTGATGATGACCGCCCTCTTCCCTCCCGCCTTCTGGGAGCAGGAGTACGGAGCGGCCCTGTTTCCCCTCGAGCTGCGCGCGTTCTACGCGACGCCTCCCTTCCGCCGCTCCCTCATGAACGAGGACGGAACGCTTCATGGCCAGGCGAGCTTCCTGCAGAAGCGCAGCGTGGACCCGGCGCTAGCGGCCGAACGGCTCTGGCTCGCCTACGAGCTGATCCTCGAGCGGGTATACGGCGTCGAGCTCCGCGGCGACGTCCCGGTGATGATGTTCACCACGACCGATTCCTCCACCGGGCTGGATCAGCACTTCCGGCTGCAGTTCGACTGGCGGTTCGTCGACGTGCAGGTCGTCGGGCCCAAGCCGCCGCTCCCCGATTGGGTGCGGCAGGAGCTGGAGGCGGGCCGCCTCGAGAGTGAGAAGCTCCGCGAGCTGCTGCCGCCCGAACGGTTCGTCCTGCGCGGCTTCATGATCGTGAAGGCGGTCGACGTCACCGACCAGGAGGTCCTGTCCTCACTCAAGCGCGATCTGATCGACAAGGACTCGATCGTGTCGAGCTCGCACTTCGAGGGCTTGCAGGCGAAGGTCCGCACCTTCTTCCGGCGGCCCGACCTGCGCCTCGGCCTCGCGGCCGTCGAGGGAGACCGCGTGCTCGTCCTGAACGACGCCTCGAGTCACGAACAGGCCTGTATCTTCGCGGACTCCGCCCATCACACGACCGCCGAGTTCTCGGGCTCGCTCTACGAGCAAGTGGTCGTGCAGGATCGCCCGGTCGTGATCGAGGACCTCGCGGCGTACCCGGGCCGGACGTCGGTCGAGGAGGAGCTGATCCAGAGCGGGGTGCGGACCTTCATCAGCGCACCGCTCCACTACCAGGACCGGGTGATCGGCACCCTGGAGCTGATCTCCCCCCACGTCGGTGACCTGAATGCGACGCACCTGCCCAAGCTGCAGGAAGTGCTGCCCCTGTTCTCCATGGCGGTCCAGCGCAGCGTGGAGGAGCTGAACAGCCGGATCCAGACCGTCATCAACGAGCAGTGCACCGCGATTCACCCGACCGTCGAGTGGCGGTTCCGGAAGGCGGTGCTCAACGCCTTCGAGCGGCAGCGCGGCAGTGCGAGCGTGGTGACCGAGCTCGAGCCGATCGTCTTCGAGGGCGTGTACCCGCTCTTCGGCTTAGCAGACATTCGCGGGTCTTCGACACAGCGCGGGCGGGCCATTCAGGCCGATCTGCTCCAGCAGCTCAAGCTCGCGAGGGCGGTGATCCAGAGCGCGAGCGAGACCCGGCCCGGACCGGCGCTGGACGAGCTCGCGTTCCGGATCGACAGCCGCGCGGCCCAGATCGAACGGGGTCTGAATTCGAGCGACGAGATCGGGGTCGTCGCATTCCTGCGGACCCAGGTCGAGGGTCTCCTCGATCATCTCGAAACCTTCGGCGCCGGCGTCCGGGAACGGATCGCGGCCTACCGGGCCGGCCTCGACCCTCGGCTGGGCACCGTGTACCATCGGCGCCGGATGTTCGAGGAGAGCGTCACCGCCATCGCGGAGAGCATCTCGTCATACCTGGAGATGGAGCAACAGGCGGCGCAGGGGATGTTCCCGCACTACTTCGAGAAGCAAAAGACCGACGGGGTCGACTATCAGATCTACGTCGGATCGGCGCTCCTGGAGAACGGCCGCGTCGACCCCCTGTGCCTGAAGAACCTGCGCCTGTGGCAGCTCATGATCACGTGCGGGATGGCGGTCCGCGCGCATCAGCTGCGTGATCGCCTCCCGATCCCGCTCGAGACGACGCACCTGATCCTGGTGCAGCACGCGCCGCTGTCGATCCGGTTCCGATTCGACGAGAAGCGCTTCGACGTCGACGGGGCCTACGACATCCGGTACGAGATCATGAAGAAGCGAATCGACAAGGCGCTCATCCAGGGGACGACCGAGCGCGTGACCCAGCCCGGGAAGGTGGCCCTCATCTACAGCCAGCCCGGCGAGGCGCAGGAGTACCGGGGGTACATCGAGTACCTGCAGGGTCTCGGCTACCTGACCGGTGACGTCGAGCCGCTCGACCTGGAGGAGCTGCAGGGGGTCCAGGGCCTCCGCGCGCTCCGGGTTCAGGTTGCCCTGGACAGCCCGAAGCTTCAGGAACGAATCAACCAAGGAGCCGACCAATGGCCAGTGCGGCAGTCAACGAGCTGAAGAAGAAGAGCGACGCCGCGGCGGCGAATCTCTGGAAGCAGCTCCAGGGAATGGAGCCAAACCTGGACAAGTCGGACGCGGCGGGAGAGTGGACCACGCGGCAAGTCCTCTGCCATCTCCTGGGGGATCCAGGGGAGAAGGCGGTGGCCGTGCTGCAGAGCTTCACGGTCGGGAGCCTGCCGGTGATCGACATCAAGCCGGGCCATGCCCCGGTCACGCCGGAGCGGCAGAAGATGACGCTCGCCCAGCTGCGAGAGGCGCTCGAGACCCAGCGGCGCGGCCTCCTGAGCTACCTCGACTCCCTCGAAAACGCGGATCTGGGACGGAAGGCGAAGATTCCGCTGTTCAAGCAGTTCATGGGGACCGACGAGATCGCGCTGCCGGTGTACGTGGGCGCGATGTACGACTACCACTGGAACGATCACGCCGAGCAGATCGCCAAGATCCGCAAGGCCAACGGCATGCCCGACGCCTGATCGGGTCGAGAGGAGGCTACACCATGGCGAGCAACGGGATCCGGGACCGCGTGGCGATCGTCGGCATGGGGTGCACCAGCTTCGGCGAGCGCTGGGACAAGAGCGTCAGCGACCTGCTGGTGGAGTCCTCCCAGGACGCGCTCAACTCGGCCAACGTGCCGATCGACGCGGTGGACGCCTTCTGGCTCGGCACCCTCTTCTCCGGGCAGAGCGGGCTCACCCTCTCGCGCCCGCTCAAGCTCGACTACAAGCCGGTGAGCCGGCTCGAGAACTACTGCGCCACCGGCTCCGAGGCCTTCCGCAACGCGTGTTACGCGGTGGCGTGCGGGGCCTACGACATGGCGATGGCCATCGGGGTCGAGAAGCTGAAGGACTCGGGCATCTCGGGGCTGCCGTCGATCGGCGCGCCGGAGGACGGCACGCGCGCGGGCCTCACCGCGCCGGCCACCTTCAGCCTGCTCGC
>DASZJM010000447.1:0-4541 GCA_035948165.1 Candidatus Methylomirabilota bacterium | reverse complement strand
GCGCCGGGGTGCCCGGTCATGTTGAACGGGTACGTGAACGGGATCCAGTCGTAGATCCCGGTCGGGGTGCCCGCGATCTCGGGCGGCCCATCCTGCCCCACTTTGAAGGCCGCGCACGCGATCGTCGGGGTGAGCAGCAGGTCGTAGCGCTCGAAGAGGCGTCGCGGATGCTCCTCCCACGCGAGCCGGTCGAACCAGGCCTGCACGAACTGGGTCGGGCTCCAGCCGCGGGTCTCGTCCGCGATCGCGACCAGCCCCGCGTCGATGTCGTCGCGCCGGTCACGCAGGGCCGGCCCCAGGCGCGCCGCGATCCCGCCCAGGAACATGGTCCGCCACGCCGCCTGCGGGCTCGGCCACTTGGGCGCGATCGCCTCGACCTTGCAGCCCAGCTCGCGGAAGCGCCGGGCCGCCCGCTCGCAGGCGGCCGCCACTTCCGGGTCCACCACCTTGGCGAAGCCGAGATCGGCGGTCCACGCCACCCGCAGCCCCTTCACGCCGCCCTTGAGCGCGCGCGAGTAGTCCACCCGCGGCCCAGGCAGCGAGAACGGGTCGCGCGCGTCGGGCCCCGCGCAGGCGTCCAGCATGAGCGCGGCGTCGGCCACGGTGCGGGTCATCGGACCGATGTGCGAGAGCCCCCACGCGGCGCTGAACGGGTAGATCGGGACGAGCCCGAAGGTGGGCTTGATGCCGTAGATCCCGGCGAGGGACGAAGGGATGCGGATCGAGCCGCCGCCGTCGGTGCCGATCGCGAGCGGGCCCAGGCCGGCTGCCACCGCCGCGCTGGCGCCGCCGCTCGAGCCGCCCGGGGTGCGGTCGAGGTTCCACGGGTTGCGGGTGATGCCGAAGAGCAGATTGTGGGTGGCGCCGATCCAGCCCATCATCGGGGTGTTGGTCTTGCCGAGCTGGATCGCCCCCGCCGCCTCGAGCCGCTCGACCATCGGCGCGCTCTCGGTGGGCACGTTGTCGGCGAAGAGCCGGGTGCCGAAGGTGGTGCGGATGCCCTTCGTGGTCACGAGGTCCTTGGTGGAGAACGGCACCCCGTGCAGGGGACCGAGCCGCGCGCCCTTCTTGCCCACCGCGCGCTCGGCCGCGCGCGCCTGCTTCATCGCCTGGTCGGCGGTGATGGTGACGAAGGCGTTCAGGCGCGGGTTCAGGCGCTCGATCCGGGCGAGCACCGCCTTCATGACCTCGACCGGCGAGAGCTTGCGGCGCTTGATCGCGGGCGCCATCTCGGAAGCGGGCATCCAGCAGAGGTCGTCGTTGGTGGCCATAGAAGCTCCCCTCACCCTGCCGTCTCCCCTGAGGGGAGAGGGGGTTCTTGATTAGGCGCCGCGGAGGCGCGGATCGAGCGTGTCGCGAAGCGCGTCGCCGAGCAGGTTCGAGCCGAAGACGGCGAGGCTGATCGCCAGGCCCGGGAAGAGGACGAGCCACGGCGCCTTCTGCGCATACTCCGCGGCGGAGACCGAGAGCATCCGGCCCCACGAGGGATACGGCTCCGGGACCCCGAGCCCGAGGAACGAGAGCGCGGCCTCCACCAGGATCGCGCTGCCGAGCTGGGCGGTGCACAGCACGATGAAGGGGCCGATGGTGTTGGGCAGGATGTGGCGGAACGCGATGCGGATGTGGCGCAGCCCCACCGCGCGCGCCGCCTCCACGTACTGCATCTCGCGGATCGAGAGCACGCTCGCCCGGATGACCCGCGCGGCCCGCGGGATGATCGGGATCGAGATCGCGATCACCACGTTCGGGATCGACGGCCCGAGGGCGGCCGACATCACGAGGGCGAGCACCAGCAGCGGCAGCCCCTGCAGGATGTCCATCACCCGCTGGGTGATGAGATCGGTCTTGCCCCCGACGTAGCCGGAGAGGAGCCCGATGATCCCGCCCAGCACCGAGCCCATCAGGGTGGAGGCCAGTCCCACGATGAGCGAGACCCGCGCGCCGTGGACGATCCGGGAGTAGATGTCGCGGCCCAGGTGGTCGGAGCCGAGCCAGTGGTCGGGGCCCGGTCGGGCCAGGCTCTGGCCCGCGTCGGTGGCGATGGGATCGTGGGTCTGGAGCTGGTTGGCGAACACCGCGGTGAGCAGGATCACCAGCATCAGGAAGCCGCCGATGGCGCCCAGCGGCTTCTTGCGGCAGAACCGACCGAGCACCGTCCACGCCCCGGGCCGACGCAGGGCCAGCGCGACCCCCGGCGCCTCGACGCCGAGCGGCCTAGTGGCCATAGCGGACGCGCGGGTCGAGGAAGCCGTAGAGCATGTCCACGAAGAGGTTCGAGAGGATGACCACGATCGCGATGAACATCACCAGGTTCTGCACGATCGGGTAGTCCCGCCACAGGATCGCCTCCACCAGGAAGCGGGCGAGCCCGGGCAGGTTGAAGACGGTCTCGGTCACCACGAGGCCGCCGATGAGGAACGCGAACTCGATCCCGATCACGGTCACCACCGGCAGGATCGCGTTCTTGAGGGCGTGGCGCCAGATGACGACGCGTCCGGACTGCCCCTTGGCCCGCGCGGTGCGGATGTAGTCCTCGCGCATCACCTCGAGCAGCGAGGAGCGCGTGATGCGCATGATGAGGGCGGAGGAGCGGTAGCCCACCGCGAGCGAGGGCAGCGCGAACTGCACGCAGTGCAGGAGGAAGTTCTCCCGCGGCGACACGTAGGTGACCGGCGGGATCCAGCCGAACCACGCGACCAGGCTGAGGATGATCACCATGCCGAGCCAGAACGAGGGCATGCTGAGGCCGGCCAGGCTGAACACCCGGAGCGCGTAGTCGAGCCCGGTGTCCTGGCGGACCGCGCTGATCACGCCTAAGGGCACGCCCAGCACCACCGAGACGATGAGGGACAGCACCGCCAGCTCGAGGGTGACCGGGATGAGCGGGCGGATGATCTCCCACGCGGGCAGATCGTAGCGGTACGACTTGCCGAGATCGCCGGTGACGATCTGGCGCAGCCACTCCACGTACTGCACCCACACCGGCCGGTCCAGCCCCAGCTCCTTCTCGATGGCGACGCGCTCCGCCGGGTTCACGTACCCCCCGGTGGAGAACAGGATGTCCACGATGTCGCCGGGGGCCAGACGCAGCATGCCGAAGATCACGATCGACATGCCGAGCAGGGTCAGGAGCCCGATGCCCAGCCGCTGCGCGATGTACGTCTTCACGGTCCGACCCCCGGGGACGGGCGGGTTACTTGTCCCGCCACACGTCGGCCATGCGGCCGAAGTTGTAGATGTTGTCGTGGGGTACCATGTTCTTCACGTGCGGCCACACCGTGAAGTAGTCGAGCCGCCAGTCGAGCAGCGGGCGCGCCGCGTCCGCCTCCACCTTCTTCTGCAGCGTGCTCACCTGGGCGAGCCGCTTCTGCGGGTTCAGCTCCTGCGACTGCTGCTCGATCATCTTCATCACTTCCTCGCTGCAGTACTGGCTGTAGTTGCGGGGCGAGCCGCACGCGTAGTTCTCGTAGTAGTTGGCGTCGGGCTCGTCCACCCCGAGGCCGGTCAGGTTGGCCCCGATCTGGTACTCCCCGCGGGTCGCCATCGGATGCCACTGCGCGGTCTCCACCTGCTTGAGCGTGGCCTCGATGCCCACCTGCTTCAGCTCGTTGATCACGAACGACGCGAGGTCGACGTACATCGCGATGGCCCGCGTGCTCATCTCGACGCGCAGCGGGTTCTGCGCGGTGATGCCCGCCTCGGCGAGGAGCTTCCGGGCGTGCGCCTTCATGTCCGCCGGCTTGCCGTAGCCGGGCAGCGCAGCGAGGTCCTTGTCGAGCAGGCCCCAGACCCCGTAGGGCTTGGGCTGCTGGGAGGCGCCCGGCACCGCGCCCCCCTGGTGCACCGCCGAGATCAGCGCCCGGCGATCGATCGCGTACGACACCGCGAGGCGCACCTTCGGGTTGTCGAAGGGTGGCTTCTTGGTGTTCAAGATGATGTTGTCGCTGACCGCCTGGGCCACCGGGGTGATCACGAGTCCGGGCACCGCCTTCTTGAGCTGCTCGGCCGCGGTCTTGGTGGTCTCGCCCGGGAACGACACGTCGAGCTGGCCGGCCTGGAGCGCCGCGGTCCGCGTGCCCCGCTCCTTGATCACCACGTAGCGGAGGCTGTCGAGGTACGGGCGTCCCTTCACGAAGTAGTCCGGGTTCTTCACGTAGTCGACGAACTCACCCTTCCGCCACTCCTTCACCTTGAACGGCCCAGTGCCGATGCAGCCGGTGCGGTAGGTGGCCGGGTTCACGTGCGCGGCGTAGATCGGGCTGTAGCCCGAGGCGAGCATCACGAGGAGACCGGGCTGCGGGCGCTTCAGGTGGAACACCACCGTGTACGGGTCCGGCGCCTCGATCTTCTCGACGTTGGTGTACCAGTCCTTCCGCGGATTGATGCGGAGCTTGCCGACTGCGTCGGGCGCCTCGCGCACCATGTCGAAGGTGAACTTCACGTCCTTCGAGGTGAACGGCTGGCCGTCGTGCCACTTCACGTCCTTACGCAGAAAGAAGACGAGGTTTCTATAGTTGTCCTGCCACGACCACTTCTCGGCG
>DASZJM010000446.1:0-3135 GCA_035948165.1 Candidatus Methylomirabilota bacterium | reverse complement strand
TCACCCGCTCGGCCCGGAACACCACCGCCTCGCGATCGGGATACCGCTCGGCGGTGCGGTCGAGCATCCGGCTCAGCGTGAGCGCGGGGCCCGGATCGGTCATTGCACCGGCGTGTGCTCGATGTGCTCCAGGAGCTGGCGGGCGCGGGCGGCCGCGACGGCCAGGCTCTCCGCGGTGACACCCTCCTCGCGCGCCCGCTGGACGTGGGCGGTGAGGCGCTGCGCCTGCTCGAGCGCGGCCGGCCGGTCCCCGTCGCCCAGGAGCTGGGGGATCAGGTCGAGCCGCTGCGCCGCCATGTCCTCGAGCGTGCGCACGAGCAGGTCACGGGCCAGCGCCCGCCGTCGCTCGTCGAAGCCGGGCACCGCGAGCGCCTGGAAGAGCGCGGCGACCGCCTGGTCGAAGTTCCCCGCGCGCCAGCGTCGGAGGCCCAGGCGGGTGTGACCGCGCCACAGCCGGCGTCCCGCCCGGCTCCGCGCCTCGGCGGGCAGGCCCGCGGCAGGCTCCGAGTCGAGCAGGACGCGCGCGGTCTCGAGCGCGCCCGCGAGCGGCGCCTCGTCGCCCGCGCCGCGCCGCAGTGCGCGCCGCAGCCGCCACAGCTCGCGCGCCGTCGCGGTGGAGCAGACCTCCACCAAGAAGGCGACGCTCTCCGGATGCGCCTCGCGGGCGGCGAGCGCCGACTCCACCACCCGCCGTGCCTCGACCCACTCGCGTCCGCGCATGAGCGCCGCGGCCTGGTCCCGCCACTCGGGGGTTTCTGCAGGCGGCGCCGACACCGCCGCGCCCGGTGCTTCCACCGCCCGCGACTTGCTGGCCGGCCGCCGGGTGAGGGCGGGTCGCGGGCCCCGCGCCGCCTCCGCGGTGGCGCGCGAGTGCGGAGCGCGACGGGCCAGGCCTCGCCGCCCGGCGCGGAGCCGGGCGCGGGCGTCTCCTTCGAGGGCGTCCGCGAGCCCCAGGAACAGGAGCACGATCGCCACGGCCGCCAGCAGCGCGAGCAGCGCCTCCTCGACGGTCACGCGCTGCCTCGGCCCGATCCGACCGGTGTCATGCGGCCCACCGTACCACGCCGTCCCGCGATTCCGGGTCGGCTTTGAGTTCGTGTGGCGCGGCGCGGTATGATGAAACCCGACCGAGTCCCCAACCTTCGCCGAGGAGACCGCATGCGCCGCGTCGCCGTGATCGGAGTGGGCGTCACCAAGTTTGGCAAGCATGATCGCACCAGCGCCGAGCTCTTCGCCCAGGCCGCGGCCGATGCGATCCAGGACGCGGACATCGCCCCGACCGCGATCCAGGCCCTCTACTTCGGCAACGTCACCGGCGGCGAGACCGAGCGGCAGCTGCACATGGCCCCGCTGGCCGCCACCCTCCTGGGGCTGCCCACCATCCCCACCACCCGCTTCGAGAACGCGTGCGCGACCAGCCACGTGGCCTTCCGGCACGCGGTCATGGAGATCGCGAGCGGGGTGTCGGACGTGGTCCTGGTCGGCGGCGCCGAGCGCGTCCTGAACGTGCCGACCGAGTCGGCCACCGAGTTCTTCGCCTACTGCTCGGACGCGTCCCTGGAGCAGCCCGCGGGTCTGACCTTCCCCGGCGTCTTCGCCCTGATCGCGCGGGCCCACATGGACAAGTACGGCACCACCGAGGAGCAGATGGCCCACGTGGCGGTCAAGAACCATCGCCACGGCACGCTCAATCCGAAGGCCCAGTTCCAGAAGGAGATCTCGCTCGAGACCGTGCTCAAGAGCGCGTACGTGGCCGATCCGCTGAAGCTCTTCGACTGCTGCCCCTTCACCGACGGGGGCGCCGCCCTCGTGCTCGCCTCGGAGGAGGTCGCGCGAAAGCACCGCCGGCCCATCTGGGTGCTCGGCAGCCACGCGGCCACCGACACGATGTTCGTGCACGAGAAGCGCGATCTGTCGCGGGTCACCGCCACCGAGCGCGCGGCGCAGGGCGCCTACCGCCAGGCCGGCAAGACCCCGGCGGACGTCAACGTGGTGGAGCTGCACGACTGCTTCACGATCGCCGAGATCGTGGCCACCGAGGGGCTCGGCTTCTTCGAGCCCGGCACCGGCGGCCTCGCGGCCGAGAAGGGCTGGACCAGCCTCGGGGGCAAGCTGCCCGTGAATCCCTCCGGCGGCCTCAAGGCCAAGGGGCATCCCATCGGGGCCACCGGCGCGGCCCAGATCGCCGAGATCGTCACCCAGCTGCGCGGCGAGGCGGGCAAGCGTCAGGTCGACGGCGCCTCCACCGGGCTCACCCACACGCTGGGCGGGAATACCGCGACCGTCCTGGTGAGCCTGTTCGGCCGTGACTGAGCGCGTGATTCACCTCAAGGACTTCTTCGAGGAAGCGCGCGCCGGTCACCTGACCGGCATCCGCTGCGGGCACTGCGGGGCGCTCGCGATCCCGCCGAAGGAGCTCTGCGAGCAGTGCCACCAGCGGCAGTGGCAGCCGGTGCCGCTCGACGGCGCCGGCACGGTGGTGTCCTTCACGGTTATCCGCGTCGCCCCGCGGGGCCGGAGCGCCGAGGTTCCCTACGCGGTGGCGGTGGTGCAGCTCGCCGAGGGCGTCTCGCTGCTGGGACGCGTCGTCGATATCCCGTTCGACGCGCTGAAGGCGGGGCTGCCGGTCCGCTTCCGCCCGATCGAGCTGGACGGCCGCACCGCGATCGGCTTCGGTCCCGCCTAGCCGCCGCCGGGGCCCCGGGCAACCGCGCACGAGCCAGCCCCCTCGGACAGATCCTGCAGGGTCAGGGCGGGCGGCCGGCGCGACGGTCACTCCTTCTCGCCCGCGAGGCCGATCTTGATCCTCCGGTTGTGGCGACCCTTGTTGTCGATCTTCAGGATGCGCACCGGGCGTGAGACCCCGGTCGACGTCAGATGGGTGCCGCCGCACGCCTGCCGGTCCAGTCCCACGATCTCCACCACCCGCACCGTGCCGTCGGACGCCGGCGGCGGCGCGACCGACCGGTTGCGGATGAGCCCCCGCTCGCCAAGCGCGTCCGCCTCCGGCACGTAGGCGTAGCGCAGGGGCAGGTCCTGGCGGATGACGTCGTTGATCTCGGGCTCGAGGGCCCGGAGCCGATCGTTGTCCGCCTCGGGCAGGTCGAAATCCATGCGCGCGGTACCGTCCTCGTT
>DASZJM010000445.1:0-6170 GCA_035948165.1 Candidatus Methylomirabilota bacterium | reverse complement strand
CCTCGAGGTTCTCGCGCCCCCCGTACTCGTTCGGCACCCACTCGCCCGCCTTGCGCGAGTAGTCGCGGTAGATCATGGAGGCGACCGCGTCGACCCGCAGCCCGTCGATGTGATAGCGCTCGAGCCAGAACACCGCGTTGGCGATCAGGAAGTTGGAGACCTCGCGGCGGCCGAAGTTGAAGACCCGGGTGCCCCAGTCCGGATGATCTCGGAGGTGCGGGTCGTCGTGCTCGTAGAGGTGGGTGCCGTCGAAGTAGGCGAGCCCGTGCGCGTCCTTGGGGAAGTGCGCGGGCACCCAGTCCATGATGACCACGATGCCACGCCGGTGAAGGGTGTCCACGAAGGCCATGAACTCGGTCGGCGTGCCGTAGCGGCGGGTGGGCGCATAGTAGCCGAGGGTCTGGTAGCCCCACGAGGCGTAGTACGGGTGCTCGGTGACCGGCAGCAGCTCCACGTGGGTGAAGCCCATCTCGCTCACGTAGTCGGCGAGCTGCTCGGCGAGCTCGCGGTAGCTCGGCAGGTCGCCCGAGGGCGGGCGCCGCCACGAGCCGAGGTGCACCTCGTACACCGCCATCGGCCGGTGGAGCGCGTTGCGGCGCTTGCGCTCGTCCATCCACTCCTGGTCGCCCCACGCGAAGGCGCTGAGGTCGGTGACCGCGGAGGCGGTGCGCGGCTCCTCCGGCTCGAAGGCGAAGGCGACCGGGTCGGTCTTGAGCGCGAGCAGCTCCCCGCCGCGGCCGAGGATCTCGTACTTGTAGCGCGCGCCAAGCGGCACGCCGGGGACGAACAGCTCCCAGAGCCCGTTGCCGGGGTGCAGGCGCATCGGCTGCCGCCGCCCGTCCCAGCCGTTCCAGTCGCCGACCACGCTGACCCGCCGCGCGTTCGGCGCCCACACCACGAAGCGCACGCCCTCCACGCCCTCGTGGCGGATGGGATGCGCGCCGAGGCGCTCGAAGAGCCGGTAGTGGGTGCCCTCGCCGAGCAGGTGCAGGTCGTAGGCGCTGAGCGTCGGGGGGAAGCGGTAGGGGTCGTCGATCTCGGAGACCCGGCCCTGGTCGTCGACCACCCGCAGCCGGTACTCCAGCGGCAGGCGGCGGCCCGGCACCTCGCCCTCCCAGAAGCCGGCGGGATGCACCGCGCGCAGCGGGCTCACCGTCCCGTCCGGCATCAGCGCGGCGACCGCGCGGGCGGCGGGGAGCAGGGCGCGCACGCTGACCATGCCGTCGCGGCCGGCGTGGGGGCCCAGCACCGCGAAGGGGTCACCGTGCTGGCCGGTGACGAGGGCGTCGATCGTCTCGGGACGAAGCGCAACGTATGGCATGGTTGGTGGTCCTGCGCCACCCGCTCCGGCGGAGCGAGCGGTGTCGTCTAGAACGAGCGAATCAGGCGCTCGACGCGCTCGTCGTGGCTCTGGAATGGGTCCTTGCAGAGGATGGTCTCGCGCTCCGGATCGTTGAGCTTGAGATAGACCCAGTCCACTCGGTAGTCCTTGCCCTTGAGGTTGGCCTGACGGATGAATTCGCCCCGCAGCCGGGCCCGCGTGGTCTGCGGGGGCACGTGCTTGGCGCGCTCGATGGACTCATCGTCGGTGATGCGATCCACCAGGTCGCGACGTACCAGACTGAAGTAGAGGCCCTTGTCGGGCCGGATGTCGTGGTACTGAAGGTCCATGAGCGAGACCTTGGGGTCGCGCCAGGACAGACGGTTCTTCTCCATATAGGCCTGGATGAGCTGCTGCTTGATCACCCAGTCCACTTCCCGATTCAGCTGCATGGGGTCGTCCGCGAGCTGCTCGATCACGTAGGTCCAGCGCGCGAGCACGTCCCGGGTGACCGGATCCGCATCGATGGCCTGGACGTAGCGGGTGGCGTGCTCGAGGTACTCCATCTGCAGCTGCAGCGGGGTGATGGCCCGCCCGTCCTTCAGGCGAATGGTCTCCCGAAGGGTCGGGTCGTGGCTGATGTCGCGGATGGCCTGCACCGGCGACTGCAGGCTGTAGTCGCGGTCGAAGTGGCCGTCCTCGATCATGTCCAGGATGAGCGCGGTGGTGCCGACCTTGAGATAGGTCGCGACCTCGGACATGTTGGAGTCGCCCACGATCACGTGCAGGCGGCGGTACTTCTCGGCGTCGGCGTGCGGCTCGTCGCGGGTGTTGATGATCGAGCGGGACGAGGTGGTCGCTCCCGAGATCTCCTGGCAGATGTGCTGGGCCCGCTGCGAGAGGCAGTAGTGGAAGCCGCGCGGGGTCTGGAGCACTTTGCCCGCGCCCGCGAAGATCTGCCGGGTCACGAAGAACGGGATCAGGCCCTCGGCGAGCCGCTGGAAGGACACGTCCCGGCTGACCAGGTAATTCTCGTGGCAGCCGTAGGAGTTCCCCGCCGAGTCGGTGTTGTTCTTGAAGAGCAGGATGTGGCCGGAGATGCCGTCCTCGCGGAGCCGCTTCTCGGCCTGGTGCAGCAGGTCCTCCACGATCCGCTCGCCCGCCTTGTCGTGGATCACCAGGTCCACGATGTCGTCGCACTCCGGGGTCGCGTACTCGGGGTGGAAGCCGGTGTCGAGGTAGAGCCGCGCCCCGTTCTCCAGGAAGACGTTGGCGTTGCGGGCGCCCGGGATGACCTTCTCGAAGAGGTACCGCGCCACGTTGTCGGGCGACAGGCGACGCTGGCCGTTCAGGGTGCAGGTGAGGCCGTACTCGTTCTCGAGACCGAAGATCCGGCGCTTCATGAGGGTTTCAGGGTAGCAGGGGAGCGGCCGGGGGGCAAGGATTCGGGCGAGGCGCCCTAGCTCGCTTCGGTCAGGAGCTGATGCAGCACCTCGGCCGGGATGCGCCGGAACTTCCGGCGCTCCTTGGTGCGGTCCAGGACCGCCACCTCGAGATCGCGCTCGGTCAGGGTCTTGTTCTGGGTGACCATGAGGGCGCGGACCCCGAGCTTCAGCGCGGCGGCGAGGTCCAGGCTCTCCTGGAAGTTGTCCTTCAGGTAGCGCCGGATCTCCTCGGACTGCCCGCCCATCGCGGCGTAGTTCTTCTCGTCCTCGATCGTGCCGTCGTAGAGGATGTGGTAGATCTCGTTCTTGGTGCCGTTGGCGTCGCCCACCTCCACCACCAGGACCTCCACCTCGAAGGGCTTGATGTCCTGGGTGAAGATGTTGCCGAGGGCCTGCGAGTAGGCGTTGGCGAGGGACTTGGCGCTCACGTCCCCGCGGCTGTAGGAGTAGCCCTTCACGTCGGCGTGCCGCACCCCCGCCACCCGCAGGTTCTCGAACTCGTTGTACTTGCCGACCCCCGCGAAGGCGATGCGGTCGTAGATCTCGGAGATCTTGTGGAGCAGGGTGGAAGGATTCTCGGCGACCAGCAGGACCCCGTCCCGGTACTCGATGGTGACGATGGCCTTGCCGCGGGAGATGCCCTTGCGGGCATACTCCGCCTTGTCCTTCATCATCTGCTCGGGGGAGACGTAGTAGGGCAGCGGCATGGAAGCCTCGGCGCGCGCTAGAGCCGGTTGCGGTCGTTGAGAATGGTCTCGCAGTGGCGCCGGATCTCGTCCTCCGGGGCGTCCGCGAAGCCCGATCTCGTGATGGTCTTGACCGAGGGCAGGATGCCGCGCATCAGGTCGGGACCGCCGGTGCCCAGGTCCTCGTCGGCCGCGTCGATCAGGGCCTCGATGGCGACCCGCAGCGCCTCCTCGCGGCTCATGTCGCGCTTGAACCGCTTCTTCAGCGAGTCGCGCGCGTCCTTGCCGCCCGAGCCCTGCGCGAAGTAGTCGGTCTCCTCGTACCGGCCGCCGGTGACGTCGTACTTGAAGAGCCGCCCCACTCCCGACCGCTCGTCGAAGCCGGCGAAGATCGGGACCACCACCAGCCCCTGCATGGCCATCGGCAGGTTCATGCGGATCATCTGGCCGAGCTTGTTGGCCTTGCCGTCCAGCGAGAGGTTCTCGCCCTCGACCTTCTCGTAGTGCTCGAGCTCGGTCTGGAAGAGGCGGGCCATCTCCATGGCCGGTCCCGCCGCGCCCGCGATGCCCACCCCGGAGAGGTCGTCGGACTTGAAGATCTTCTCGATGCGGCGATGGGCCACCTGGTAGCCCTCGCTCGCCTGCCGGTCGCCCGCCATGATCACCCCGTCGCGGTAGCGCAGGGCCAGCACGGTGGTGCCGTGGGGCACCGACGGGACGCTGCCCTCCTCGCCGGTGTGCTCGGCCCGGCCGGGCAGGAGGTGGGGCGCGGCGCGCTGGAGGATCTCGGCGAAGCTCGAGGTCGAGTAGTCGAAGAAGGCGTCCTTGAAGCGGTCGTCGAGCATCCTAGAAGTCGCCGCTCGGCTTGCCGAGGTTCTTGAGCAGCTCGCCCGCGGTGGCCGACTCGTCGAAGAGCTGTCGCACGTGGGCCTCGGTGCCGCGCAGCGGCTCCAGCATGAAGATCTTCTTGAGCGGGCCCTCCTTGAGGTCGAAGATCACCGAGTCCCAGGACGCGGAGACCACCTCGTCGGAGTACTTCTGCAGGCACATCCCGCGGAAGTAGGCGCGGGTGTCCTTGGGCGGATCGTAGATGGCCTTGGTCACCTCGTCCTCGGTGGTCATGCGCTCGACCGCGTCCGACTCCTCGAGCTTGTAGTAGAGCCCCTTGCCGGGCCGGATGTCATGGTACTGGAGGTCGATCATGGCCACCCGGGAGTCGGACCACTCGCAGGAGTGCTTGGCCATGTAGTTCAGGATGAGCTGGCGCTTGATCACCCAGTCGAGCTCGCGGTCGAGGCTCATCGGATCGACGGCCAAGCGGTCCAGCACCGATCCCCAGCGCGCCATCACATCGTCCACCCACGGCTCGTGCTCCCGCTCGCGGTAGTAGCGGTGGGCCAGGTCCAGGAACTCACGCTGCAGGTCCACCGCGGTGAGCGCGCGCCCGTCCTTGAGCCGCATGGTCTCGCGGCAGGTCAGGTCGCGCGAGACGCGCCGGTAGGAGAGGACCGGGCTGTCGAGCGAGAGGTCGCGGTCGATGAAGTCGTCCTCGATCATGCTGAGTACGATGGCCATCGTGCCGCACTTGAGGTAGTTGGAGACCTCGCTCATGTTGGCGTCGCCCGGGATGACGTGCAGGCGACGGTACTTCTCGGGGTCGGCGTGCGGCTCGTCGCGGGTGTTGATGATGGGGCGGCTGTGCATCGTCTCGAGCCCCACCTCGGTCTCCAGGAAGTCGGCCCGCTGGGAGACCTGGAACTCGCAGAACTCGGTGTTGTTCTCCGCTCCCACCTTGCCCGCGCCGGTGAAGATCTGTCGGCTCACGAAGAAGGGGAGCAGGTACTGGACGATCCGGGCGAAGGGCACCTTGCGGTCCATGAGGTAGTTCTCGTGGGTGCCGTAGGAGTTGCCCTTGGAGTCGGTGTTGTTCTTGTAGATGAGGATGCGTTGCTCCGGCGGGGAGACCGCCTCGGCCCGGGTGCGCGAGAGGTTCAGGATCCGCTCGCCGGCCCGGTCCCAGATCACGCAGTCGCGCGGGTTGGTGGTCTCCGGCGAGGAGTACTCCGGGTGGGCGTGGTCGACGTAGAAGCGGGCCCCGTTGGAGAGGATGAGGTTGATGAGGCGCGACTCCTCCTTCGACGGGACCTCCTTGTCTTCCATGTACTCGAACCCGCGCGCGTCGCGGAGCGGGCTCTCCGCCTCGTAGTCCCAGCGGATGCGCGAGGAGCGATAGGTCTCGTAGGAGTTGATCAGCAGCAACGAGGAGAGGATCGGGTTGAAGTCGGGCTGGTTCTTGACCGTGATGCCGTATTCGGTCTCGATCCCCATCACCTTCGGAATCGCCATTGACGTCCCCGGAACTCGATCGCGCTGGGCGTTTGAAAGACACACGGCGGGGGGGAGCCCAGCGCTCCCCCCCGCCGCAGGGCCTACAGGTACTGGCCGGTATTGATCACGCGCTCGACGGCGCGCTGCTTTTCCTTGGTCTCCCCCATCAGGGGCTTCACGTACACGATCCGCTCGCCCTTCTTGCCCGCGATCTTCGCCCAGTCGTCCGGATTGGTCGTGTTGGGCAGGTCCTCGTTCTCCTTGAACTCCTCGCGGACCGCGTTCAGGAGATCCTCGACCTTGATGCCCTTCTCGCTCGTCTGGATGTAGCGCTTGAGGGCCAGCTTCTTGGCCCGCCGCACCACCGACTCGATCATGGCCCCCGACGAG
>DASZJM010000444.1:0-1834 GCA_035948165.1 Candidatus Methylomirabilota bacterium | reverse complement strand
CCCGGGGTGTAGATCGCGAAGTCGGCCGCGTCGCGCAGGCGCTGGATGCGGGCGCCGTCCTCGCCCCAGGCCGCGAGCCCCTTCTGCCACTGCTCGGCCTGCTGGCGGGCGTAGTCGTCGGGCGAGACGTTCTTCCGCCGGGCGTCGTCCTCGTTGATCCAGGGCCGGAAGTCCTCGGGGCGGAGCGCGGGGAAGGTGAGGAGCAGGTTCGCGAGGTCGCCCTTGGGATCGATCAGGATTGCGGGGATGCCGTCGATGGCGGCTTCCTCGATGAGGGCCAGGCAGAGCCCGGTCTTGCCGCTGCCGGTCATGCCCACGCAGACCGCGTGGGTGACCAGGTCCTTCGAATCGTAGAGCAGCACCCCGTCCTGCGACTTCTTCTGCTGCGAGTCGTAGGGGCGCCCCAGGTAGAAGACGCCCAGCTTCTCGAAGTCGGCGGCGCTCGGCATGCGGAGCCCTCCGGCGAGGCTAGATCGCCCGCTTGACGAAGACGCCGCCCTTCACGATCGCGTGAAGGTTGGCCTGGTTCTGGAACACGCGGAGGTTCTTGAGCGGATTGCCGTCGACCACCAGCAGGTCGGCGTACTTGCCGGGCTCGACCGAGCCGATCTTGTCGGTCATCCGGAAGATCTCCGCGTTGACCATGGTGGCCGAGAGCAGCACCTCCATCGGCTTCATGACCTGGCCCTTCAGCTCGAACTCCATCGCCCGCTGCGCCTGCATGTCGCCCAGGAGGTCGGAGCCCGAGCCGATCTTGCAGCCCGCGCGGTAGGCGTGGGTCAAACCCTCCAGGCTCTTCTCCAGCGCCATGTTGATCTTCTGGATCTGGTGGTCGCCGATCCCGTAGTTCTTGCCCTCGCGCGAGATCGCCTCGTAGGTGACCATGGTCGGCACGAGGTACGCGCCCGCCGCCTTGATCGCCTGCGCGCCCGCCTCGTCGAGCAGGTTGCCGTGCTCGATGCAGCGCACCCCGGCCTGGATCGCGTTGCGGATGGCGGAGCCGGAGTAGGCGTGGGCCAGCACGTACTTGCCCACCGCGCGGGCCTCCTCGACCGCGGCCCGCATCTCGTCCACCGTGTACTGGGTGGTGTCGAGCTCGTCGCCCGGCGACATCGCCCCGCCCGAGGCCATGATCTTGATCTGGTCCACGTCGTGGCGCAGGTTCTCGCGCGCGGCCTTGCGCACCTCGTCGGCTCCGTCCGCGATCATGCCCGCCATGCCCACGCAGCAGCCCACCGGCTCGATCCATTCCGCGCGCCGCCGCTTGTCGGCGTGGCCGCCGGTCTGCGAGAGCGGGCGGCCGGAGACCAGCATGCGCGGCCCCGGGTAGAGGCCGGTCTCGGCGGCCTCGCGGAAGCCGTAGTCGGCGCCGCCCGCGTCGCGCACGGTGGTGAAGCCCTGCATCAGGCACTGCTCCATGCGCCGGAGGGCCTTGGCCGCGATGAGGCTCGGCGGGTTGTACCGGTGCTGCTCCGGGATGTTGCCCTCGACCGCGCAGATGTGCACGTGGGCGTCGGTGAGGCCGGGCATCAGGGTGCGGCCCTTGAGATCGATCGTGTCGACCTTGCCGCCGAGCGGGCCCACCTTGCCGGAGGCGATGACGTCCTTGATGCGCTCGCCTTCCACCACGACCGCGGCGCCCTCCACCGGCTCCTTGCCGGTGCAGTCGATGAGGAACGCGCTGCTGAATACCGTGATCGCCATGGGACGCCCTCCGGGACCTCGAGATTGATCGGCGGCGGAATTCTAGCAGGAAACGGGGTGGTGGAGCGGCCGGCGGCTCGGCCGCCGCGTGGGCTCCAGGTAGAAATTACAAGGCGTGTGCCCACGCGGA
>DASZJM010000443.1:0-6416 GCA_035948165.1 Candidatus Methylomirabilota bacterium | reverse complement strand
CCACTCCCTTCCCGCAATCTACATGGCGCGTCGATGTTCGTCGATCCCGGGTGCGCTCCTCGGCCGGCGTGCGCTCGACAGGTCGCCACGGGAGTGGCCGTGACCGAGGAATACGAAACGATGACGGTCGCGTCACGTTGTTCGATCCGAACATCTCTCGGAGGAGGCCCTGCGTCCCAACCGTGATCGTGGACATCCGCTCAAATGAACGACACGGAGGGCAGACGCATGGAACGTGTTTCGAACATCATGGGGCTTGTCGCCGCAACGATAATCTTCGCGGGCGGTTGTGCCGTGTCGGCCGATCAACCGCGGGCCGCACTGGCACCGTCGGTCGCTCCGACCCCTGAGACCGCGAGCTTGAAAGGCATCTGGCGAGGCTCTTTCGCACAGGTCGGAGTCGGGGATACCGGGCAGGTCCAGGGAGACATCGACTGCACGGTCGGTGACGACGGTACATATACCGCGACGTGGACGACGCGCGTGGTCGCCGGGTCTTCCCGAGGCTCTCGGGTGGAGACGTCGGGCGCCGCGGTCGCGACCGGCGCCGGCGTCGCCTTCGCCGAGCAGGGCGGCTCTCGCTTCACCCTCAAGCACGTGGGCAACACGCTCTACGGTATCCGCAGGGATCCGGCCAGCGGTCGCACGATCGCGGTGCGCTTGGAGCGGATCTCGCCGGTGGAATGAGCCCGTAGATCAGACCGTCGGGATAGTGCCTCCGTCGATGACGTACTCGCTTCCGGTGATCGACGCGGCGCGATCAGAAACGAGAAAGGCGACCAGATCGGCCACCTCCGACGGCCAGCCGGGACGGCCGATGGGGATGCCGCCTAGTGACCTGATCAGTTCCTGGCGTGCCGAATCCCGGTCGGTGCCGGAGTTCGCCGCAAGTCTGTCGATGAGCGCGGTGGCGGCGGTAGTCTCGATGAATCCCGGCGCGACGCTCACGACCCGGACGCCCTTCGGTCCGACCTCATTCGAGAGCCCCTTGCTGTAGTTGCTGAGGGCCGCCTTCGCGGCCGCGTACGCGAGGGTCGCCTCGAACAGCGGGAGGCGTCGCTGGATGGAGGAAATGTGGATGATGACACCGGTGCCCTGCCTCAGCATCGAAGGAAGCAATCCACGGTCGAGCCGGACGGCGGCGAGCAGGTTCTGACTCAACGCGTCTTGCCAATGCGCGTCGGTGAGTGCGGCGAAGCCTCCGCCCGGCGCCGAAGACCCCCCGACATTGTTGACCAGAATGTCGACGCCGCCAAGGCGATCCCGTATGTAGCCGACGACCTTCTCCGCCCCATCGGCCGTGCTGATATCGGCTTCCACGAACAGGTCCGGCTGAAGCAGGTCAGGGGGTCGAGATCGAGCGGTGGTGACCACGGTGGCTCCCGACCCCCGGAGGCGCTCGACGACGGCTGCTCCCATGCCTTTCGTCCCGCCAGTCACGAGCGCGCGCTTGCCGGCGAATTCAGTATCGTCGACGCGGTTCATCCACCTATCCTCCCGGTGAGCCCTCGCGGTCTCTCGATGAGTACGCCTTCGGTGGCACAATACCTCACCATGGGCTTGGGGTCATCGCGTTCCCACCGGCCCCGCCTCGTCGTGATGACGTGCGGTCTACCTGCCTCGGGCAAGACCACGACGGCGGCGCGGCTCCATTCCGGTGTCGGAGGCGTCTTGATCCGAAGTTGCGACGTGTATGAGGAACTGGGGATCTCACTTCCGGATTGGGTGCGTCGGACCGCGGGCTTCACCAGAGACGTCGAGGCGTACGAGCGTGTACGTGATGGTGCCTACCGCAGGATGCTGGATCTGCTCGTGGAGCAGCTGATTGCCGGCTCCCGGATCGTAGTCCTCGATGCGGTACACGGGGAGGTTGAGAAGAGAAGGGCCGTCTTCGACGTCTGTGCCGCACACGATGCAGAACCTCTCCTTCTCTGGTGTCGATGCGACGACCGAGTCGAGACGGAACGCCGGCTCAGGTCGCGACTCGGCCGCGAGGCCGAGCCCGAGCGCGAAGCGAGCGACTCTTCGGTCTTCGACCACCTTGCTCGCCTCTGGAAGGATCCTGTCGATGAGCGATGCAGATCGAAGCTCGTACCGGTTCTAACGTACGACACGTGTTTGGAGCTGCTCTCATGGCGGCAGCCTGCCGGTCGCGCCGTCATGGATCTCATCGAACGCGCCCTTTGATCCCGACGGGGCGTGCATCCGTAGCCGGGCGCGAAAGGCACCTGTATCGTCATCATTCCGCAACACTCCTCGTGTATAAGCCTCCCGTCAGCACCGAGACTTTACCGGGAGGATCCGATGACGACCGCCACCGCGCCGGCTACGGCACTCGATGCAAAGCTCTCCAAGGGGCCCGGCCGCCTGGGCACGCTGATCTTCGTCGCGGCGCTGCTGGTCGGCGTACTCTACGTCGGCGTCAGCCTTACCGCCGAGCTGCCGACGATCCACGGGCGGTCCGTCTTGCCCTTCGTTCTGCTGGGAGTCGCGCTCCTCGTCGCTCTGGGCTTTGAATTCGTCAACGGGTTCCACGACACCGCCAACGCAATCCTCCCAGTTATTGATGGAGTCGTCATTGTATCAGCGTCATTGTGACGGTTATGTTACGCCCGTGGTAGAGTTGCGTCCTCTGTGCCATGCCCGCTGCGGCCGCGACGATCGAGATTCGTCTGAGCAACCCCCAGCAGCTGTTCAATTCGCTCGACCCCTCCCCTTTTCACGAGCGCGACCTCGACGAGGATGCCGAGGCGTACATCGTGGATTCTGCCGACGAGTATCCGCTCGATCAACCACTGACCCTGGTCGTCTACCTGCCGCCGGACCACTCGGCGAAAGGCCCACCGGACCTCGGCACCGGGATTCATCACTACTTCACCTATCGAGCCGAGGAGACGCGGCGCCGTCTGCGTATTTTCTTCCGGGAGGGGCGTACCGCTCTGATCGCAGGCGTGACCTTCCTCTTCGTTTGCATCGCGCTGCGTCAGCTGGCCCTCATGACCACCCACGGACTCATCGCGGAGATCGCCGACGAAGGTCTCTACATCGTGGGATGGGTCGCCATGTGGCGGCCGCTCGAGCTGTTTCTGTACGACTGGCGCCCGATCCGGCGGCGTGAGCGCCTCTTCGCCAAGCTGGCCGAGATCCCGGTCACGATACGGTCGTGAGCTACACTACGCACGCCATGCCTCAGGGATCTGCGTGAAGACTTCCCGAACCCGCGGTCGAGCCCCCGGCCTGGCCGAGCGCTTCGCCACCGTCAATGGCGTCCGGCTCCGGTATCTCATCGGCGGGCAGGGCAGCCCGGTGGTGCTCTTGCACGGCTACGCCGAGACCGGCCACATGTGGCGGCCGATCATGGACCGGCTGGCCCAGGAGCATACCGTCGTGGTGCCCGACCTCCGTGGCGCCGGGGGCTCGGCCAAGCCGGCCACCGGCTACGACAAGAAAACGATGGCGTCGGACATTCACGCGCTCACCACGCGGCTGGAGCTCGACCGCGTACGCATCGTCGGCCACGACATCGGGCTGATGGTGGCCTACGCCTACGCGGCCCAGTTTCCGCGGACGACCGACCGGGTGGTCCTGATGGACGCCTTCCTGCCCGGCATCGGGGACTGGAAGAGTGTCTGGCTGCTCCGCGACCTGTGGCACTTTCACTTCTACGGCAAGGTGCCGCTCGCGCTGGTGAAGGGGCGTGAGCGCATCTACCTGGAGCATTTCTGGAATGACTTCGCCGCCGATCCCAAGCGCTCGGTTCCCGAGACCGATCGTCGGCTCTACGCCAAGGCCTATGCGCAGCCCGGCGCCATGCGGGCCGGCTTCGAGTATTTCCGCGCCTTCGAGCGCGACGCCGAGGACTTCGCCCTCCTGGCGAGGACCCGCCTCTCCATGCCGATGCTCGTCCTCTCGGGAGAGAAGGCGGGAGGCTCGTTCCTGATCGAGCAGGCGAAGCTCGTGGCGTCCGATGTCACGGGACGAGTCATCCCCGGCGTCGGTCACTGGCTGATGGAGGAAGCGCCCCGCACGGTCATTCCCGCCCTCGTCGAATTCGTCCGATAGCTCCGCTCGCGGGCGGAGCTCGGGACCCGGAGCTCGCATGCGCCTCACCGAGGTCGTTCGCAGTGCACTGCGAGCCCTGGCTCGCCATAAACTGCGCAGCGCGCTGACCGTGCTCGGCATCAGCATCGGCGTGGGGGCCTTCATCTGCAGTGTCGCGGTCGGGGAGGGCGCGGCCCGTCAGATCCAGGAGCAGATTCGCAGTCTGGGCGAAAACATGATCTGGATCGAAGCGGGGGGCCGCAACGTCAACGGGGTGCGGACGGGCACCCACGGCACCCGGAGCCTCACGCAAGGAGACGCCCGGGCGATTCAGGAGCAGGTCGCCCTGGTGGACAACGTGTCCCCCAACGTCGACACGCACAGCACGGTCATCTATCACAACCAGAACTGGTACACGCAGGTGCGTGGGGTGACCCCGAACTACCTGCCGGTGCGCCACTGGCAGATCGAACGCGGCGGCCCCTTCTCGCAAGAGGACGTGGACTACGCGGCGAAGGTCTGCCTGCTCGGGCAGACGGTCGTGGCCAACCTGTTCGCGTCGGACGATCCGGTTGGGGAGACCATCCGAGTGCAGACGCTCCCGTGCCGGGTCGTGGGCGTGCTGGCGCCCAAGGGGCAATCGCCCGCGGGTCAGGATCAGGATGACGTCGTGATCATGCCGTTCACGACGGTGCAGAAGAAGGTGATGGGGATCTACTGGTTGGACGACATCTTCTGCTCGGCGACCTCACCCACCGCGATTGGCGCAGCCGAAGCCGAGATCACGGCGCTCCTCCGCGAGCGCCACCACGTGCTGGCCGACCAGGCGGACGATTTCAACCTCCGTCACCCGGTCGAGATCGCGAAGGCGAGCGCCGCGGCGCAACGCACCATGACCCTGCTGCTGGGGTGCATCGCCTCCGTCGCGCTCCTGGTGGGCGGCATCGGCGTCATGAACATCATGCTCGTGTCCGTGGCGGAGCGCACGCGTGAGATCGGCATCCGGATGGCGGTGGGGGCGCGGGGGCGCGATATTCTCGCTCAGTTCCTCGTCGAGGCGGTCACTCTCTCCCTGATCGGGGGCGGGATCGGTACCGGATTCGGGATGCTCGGCGCGTACGGGATCGCCTCGATCGCCCAGTGGCAGACCCTGATCCGCGCCGACGCGATCGCGGCGGCCCTCACCAGTGCGGGGGTGGTCGGGATCTTCTTCGGCTTCTATCCGGCCCGCCGGGCCTCACGCCTCGAACCCATCGAGGCGCTGAGGCGATAGCGCGGGACCACAGCTGGCCCCCGCGTTCAACTATCGCGCGGCGGTCACGGCGTAGATCTCCACCGGCGCCTCCCGGCCCCGGAGGGCCCGGGGTCCGAGGGCCTCCCGTGCGTACGGCTCCGTCCCGTCGAGACGGCAGAGCGCCTGGGCCGAGACCAGGAACGGTCGGTCCAGGTCACGGGTCGCCTGCTCGAGGCGGGCCGCCGTGTTCATCACGTCCCCGTGAAAGACGATCTCGCGTTTGGAATCTCCGATCTCTCCACCGATGACCGGCCCGGCGTGGAGCGCGGCCCGCAGCCGGGGCACTACCCCGAACTCGCGCTCGAACTCCCCCGCCGCCGCCTCGATCGCCGCCTCGATGGCGAAGAAACAGGCGAGCGGACGGGCGTCCCTGCGGCCCGCGCTCACGGGCCACGTCACGACCATCTCGTCGCCCACGTATTGGTAGATCTCGCCGCCGTGGTCCGCGATGGGATCCGAGGCCACGCTGAAGACGGCGGCGAGGAACCGGTGGACCGCGATGGGACCGATTCGCTCGGCCAGAGTCGTCGAGCCCCGTATGTCGACGAACAGGAAGAATCGGTCTTCGAGGTGCGGCCGATGGTAGCGCCCGAACACGAGATGTTCGAGGGTGCGGGGGCCCACGATCTGACTGACCTGAAACACGAAGACGAATCCAAAGGCGACCGCAAAGGAGAAGGCGACCGACCACAGCGCCACCGAGACCGGAAGGGGAGCGGCGATCGCCACCAGACCCAGCACCAGGACGCCGAGCGATCGCAGGTTGACGATCGAAATCAGCACCCCGTATACCAGCCACTTCAGGCCGAAGGTCACGAGGAACGGGGCGCGTTGCACGGCGCGACCCCAGCGGGTTCGCAGCCCGAAGACCTCGAAGGCGCCGATCGGAATCGCAATCGTGGCCCCATCGATCGCGCCGATGGAACCCCCGATCAGACCGGTTTCGCGGAACATGCGGCCGAGCACGCCCCCGTAGGCGGCACCGATCAGGGCGCCGGCCAGAACGAGCCAGAGGAAGATCCGTACCCGGCGTTTGGTCGCGCGACGCATCGGGTCGAGTGTACGCGACCGCTCAGCGCGG
>DASZJM010000442.1:0-1920 GCA_035948165.1 Candidatus Methylomirabilota bacterium | reverse complement strand
TTCACGCGTCAGACCGCGCGGGAGCTCGGCCGTCACGGCATCCGGGTCAACTCGGTGGCGCCGGGCTTCATGCGCACGAACCCGGCCACCGAGCTCCAGTGGGAGGCGATGGGGGCGGCCGGCCAGGCGCGTCTCATGGACTCGATCGCGCTCGGGCGCCTCGGCGCGCCCGAGGACGTGGCGCGCGCGGTGCTCTTCTTCGTCTCCGACGACGCGGCCTACGTGACCGGGCAGACCATCAGCGTCGACGGCGGGCAGTGGATGCTCGGCTGACCGGGGCGCGCGGGCGAGGCCGTCGCGGCCCGTGCTAGACTGACGCCCGCATGGCCAACGAGCACGGCCGTCTGCCCAAGGCCGATCCGGAGCGGCTCGATCCGGCGCTGCGCCGCCGGCTCGAGGTCTGGCTCGCCAAGGCCTACCGGGACGACAACCTCTTCCTCACCCTCGCCCGGCGTCCCGCGGTGCTCGATCTCTTCCTCACGTGGGTGTCGTTCATCTACGCGGGAGGCTCGAGCCTCGACCCCGCGATGGTCGAGCTCTGCCGCATCCGGCTCGCCCAGCGCAACCAGTGCGTGCACTGAAGCCTCGCGCGCAGCGCATCGTTGGTGCGCAAGGGGCTCGCGGAGGACGAGGTCCAGGAGGCGCTCGGTGATCTGGACACCGCGGCGCTGCCCGCCCGCACGGTGGCCGCGCTGCGGCTGGCCGACTGCCTGAGCGGCGAGCGGCCGACGGTGGACGACGCCCTCTACGCCGAGCTGCGCGAGCACTTCGACGAGGGCGAGATCCTGGAGCTGGGCGCCGCCCTCACGGTGGCCTCGGGATGGCAGCGCTTCATCGAGGCCTTCGGCGTCCGCCCCGACAATTGGCGCGAGGGGGCGACGCCGCCCTGGGAGCGGTGAGCTACTCCCCCTGCTACTCCCCCTGCTACTCCCCCTGCTACTCCCCGATGTCCTCCGCCCAGAGCGACGGGTTCGCCTGGATGAAGCGGGTCATGAGGTCGCGGCACCGCGCGTCCTGGAGCACTTCCACCTTCACGCCCCGGCCGCGCAGCAGCGCTTCCTCGCCCATGAAGGTCTGGTTCTCGCCCACGATCACCCGCGGGATGCCGTAGAGCAGGATCGTGCCGCTGCACATCGCGCACGGCGAGAGCGTGGTGTAGATGACGCTCTCGCGGTAGACGCGGGCCGGCTGCCGGCCCGCCCGCTCGAGCGCGTCCATCTCGCCGTGGAGGATCGCGCTGCCCTGCTGCACCCGGCGATTGTGGCCGCGCCCGAGGATGCGTCCCTGGTGCACCAGCACCGAGCCGATCGGGATGCCGCCCTCGGAGAGGCCGGCCTCGGCCTCCTCGATGGCGGCGCGGAGGAACTCGTCCACCGGACCCGCTACCGGCCGCCCCGCATCGCGGGCGCCACCACGACCGTCTCGGTGCGGCGCCCGAGCACCAGGTAGAGCCCGCCCGCCACCACGATGCCGACGAGCCAGCTCAGGTCCGCGCCGGAGAGCAGCTTGGTCGAGATCGGGCCCTGCAGCGCCGGCACCAGGCCGTCCTCCACCGACCAGCCCGCCACCAGCCCCACCAGGAAGGACACGATCGCGCCCCAGTTGATGTCGCCGTAGGCGCTCAGCGAAGGCTCGCGGTAGAGCTCCGCCACGTCGATCTGGCCGCGCCGCACCAGGTAGAAGTCGGCGAGGATGACCCCGGCCCACGGGCTCATCCACAGCAGCAGGCTGATCATCCAGTTGTCGAAGGCCTTGGCGAACGACGGCTGGGCCAGGAAATAGAGGGTGACGACGTAGCCGACGATGCCCGCGATGAGGGCGATCGCGGTGCGCGACACCCGCACGCCCAGGCTGAGCGCGGCGAGGGCGGCCGAGTAGACGTTCAGGATGTTGGTGGCCACCGGCCCGTGCAGGACCAGC
>DASZJM010000441.1:0-4268 GCA_035948165.1 Candidatus Methylomirabilota bacterium | reverse complement strand
CGATCAGCAGGTTGACGTAGGTCGCGATCGTGCGGTGCTGCTTGACCACGCCCTCGGCGAGCCAGTCGGTGGCGCGCGGGCCCTCGTCGAGATAGCCGCTCACTGGCCACGTGGGCCGGCCCGCCGGGTCGGCCGACCACTCCGCGCGGGCCCGCGCGGTGCAGAGCGGGTGCTCGACCGAGACGACGAGGGCGCCACCCGGAGTCAGCGCGGCGTGGACGCGGGCCAGGAGCCCGGCCAGGTCGTCCACATAGTGGAGCGCGAGCGAGCTGTACGCGAGGTCGAACGGCCCGGGGAGCGCGTCGAGCCGATCGAGATCGGCCCGCACGTACCCGATCGCGGGGTCGCGGGTCTCCGCCTCTGCCCGGGCCAGCATGCGCGCGGATACGTCGAGGCCGAGCACGCTCGCCGCGCCGTGCGCGCGCGCCCATCGGCAGAACCATCCGAACCCGCAGCCCAGGTCGAGCACCCGGCGGCCGTCGAGCGGGGGCAGCAGCGCGCGGAGGGCCGGCCACTCGGGGGCGCCGTCGAGCCCCTGGACCGAGCGTGGCAGTCGCGAGTACGCGTCGAAGAACGCCTGGTCGTCGTAGACGTTCTGGGTCACCGCATCAGGGCGGCGAGGGCGTCGAGGCGCGGGAGGATCTTCTCGCGCGGCTCGGGCGGCAGGCCGAAGATCGCGCGCGCGACCCCCGCCGCCGCGAGCGCGTCGAGCGCCTCGCGGCGGGGCGGCGCGAAGAAGATCGACACCGGCGCGCTCCGCGGGTCGCGCCCCGCCTGCGTGAGCCGCGCGCGCAGGGCCGGGATCTTCTCGACCGGGCTGGTGTGCGGCCGGAGGATCGGCATCCAGCCGTCGCCGAACTCCACCACGCGATCGAAGGTCTTCTCCCCGTCGCCGCCGATGATGACCGGCGGGTGTGGCTTCTGCAGCGGCTTGGGCTCGGACCAGATCCGGTCGAAGCGCACGAACTCGCCCTGGTAGCTCGCCTCGCGCTGGGTCCAGATCGCCTTCATGGCCAGCACCCGCTCGCGCAGCAGGCGCCACCGGCTCTTCCAGGCAGTCCCGTGGTTTTCCATCTCCTCCGCGTTCCAGCCGCCCCCGATGCCGAAGAGCACGCGACCGCCCGAGAGGCGGTCGAGGGTGGCGATCTCCTTGGCGGTGACGATCGGGTCGCGCTCGACCACGAGGCAGATACCGGTGCCGAGGCGGATCCGCCGGGTCGCCGCCGCCGCGGCCATGAGCGCCACGAACGGGTCGTAGGCGGACCAGTACTCGCGCGGCAGCTCGCCGCCGCCCGGCCACGCGCTCTTGCGGCTCGCCGGGATGTGGGTGTGCTCGGGGAACCACACCGACTCGAAGCCGCGCTCCTCGAGGGCGCGTGCGAGCTCGTCGGGAGCGATCGAGTACTCGGTCGGGAACATGACGACGCCGTGGTCCATGGCCGGCAATTGTACTACCCTGGGCCGCGGACCGGCCATGACCTCTCCCCGGCACGTCATCGTCTGCGGCGCGGGCGTCGTGGGCGCCTCGGTGGCCTACTTCCTGGCTCGCCGCGGCGTGCGGGTCACGGTGGTCGAGCGCACCGGCGTGGCCTGCGCCGCGTCGGGCAAGTCCGGCGGGTTCCTCGCGCTCGACTGGTGCGACAACACGCCGGTGGAGGGCCTCGCCCGCGCGAGCTTCGCGCTCCACGCCACGCTCGCCCGCGAGCTGCCCGCCGATTACGGCTACCGGCGCATGGACACCTACGTCGTGGCCGCGCGCGAGATGGGGCGGCTCGCGGGCGAGCATCGCGTGCCCGCCCCGGGGTGGATCGACGGGCCCACGGTGGTGGCCGGCGTGCTGGGCACCGCCGAGACCACCGCGCAGGTGCATCCCGCGCGCTTCACCGAGGCGCTCGTGGCGGGCGCCCAGGCCGCCGGCGCCGTCGTCCTATCCGGCGCGGTAGAGGCGGTGGCGGTGCGCGACGGCGCCGCGCGCGGCGTGGTGGTCGACGGCCGGACGCTCGAGGCCGACGCGGTGGTGCTCGCGCTGGGCCCGTGGACCGGCCGCGTCGCAGGCGTGCGGCTGCCCCGCGTCCACGGGCTCAAGGGCTACAGCGTGACGCTGGCCGCGCCCGACGTGCCCGCGCACGCGCTGTTCATGGACTACGGCACCGCGGAGGGCCAGGCGCTCGAGCCCGAGATCATCCCGCGGCCCGACGGGACGGTCTACGTCTGCGGCATGGCCGATCGGCAGCCGCTGCCGGAGTCGGCCGAGGGCGTCCTCGTCAGCGAGGACGACTGCGCGGTGCTCGCCCGCGCGGCCGGGCGCGTCTCCGCCGCGCTGGCCGCCGCCGCGGTCACGCGCCGGCAGGCCTGCTATCGCCCGGTCACCGACGACGGCATCCCGCTGATCGGCGCGGTGCCGGGGGCCTCGGGGGCCTACGTGGCCACCGGCCACGGCCCGTGGGGGATGCTCAACGCGCCGGCCACCGGGCTGGCGCTGGCCGAGCTGATCACGGATGGGGCCGCGCGCGTGGTCGACCTCGAGCCGTTCGACCCGGTCCGCCTGGCCGCGGCGCGGCGTCGGGTTTGATGGGACGGCCCTGATACAGTGGAGGTGTGTGGCGCGTCGCGTGCGCGTGCGGGTTCGAGCAGACCGCCCCGTCGGCCTGGGAGGCGACGGCGATCGCGCGACGGCATGCCCAGCTCCTGATCGACTCGCCCGGATCCGGTCACGAGATCATCGTCGAGGAGCCGTCCGACGTCCCGGCTCCCCGCCCCTCCCTCGATGACGACCGCAAGGAGCTGGCCTCGCAGCGCATCCGGGCCAAGCTCTGGGACGGCATCCTGCCGAACGCGGCGCCGATCGCGGCGCGGGCCGGCCACGGCTCGGGTCGCCCCTGTGATGGATGTGACCTGCCCATTGGCGCCAGGGAAGCCGAGCACGCCGTGGAGCTCGAAGATGGGCGCGGCCTCCGCTTCCACGTCTCGTGCGCGACCCTCTGGCAGGTGCTCCGGATGGCCTTGCCGGCGTCCGAGAACAAGGAGGGCGGCTGAAGTTATCCACACTTATCCATATAAATCCACAGGCTGAAACATTCGTCAGGGCGGGCACTTACCGAGCTGACCCCAAGAATCTCGGTTGGCAAGGCGTGCGCGGTTGCTTATGGTCTGGCGGCCAAAACTCAGCAGGGAGGACCGCCGCCGTGGAAGCGCCCGCTACCGTCTCGAACCCGAGCCCCAGTGAATCCCCTGCCGCCTGTCTGACCGAAGCGGCGAGCCTCCTCCAGGACATCCGCCTCTCGCTCGATGCGCGCTACGCGGCGGAGAGCGAGGAGGACGAGGCCCAAGCGGACGAGGAGCACGCGCTCCCGTGGCTCGGCATGAGCGTCGCGCTGGCCGCGTTCGTTCCCACGTTCCTGTCGATCGTCCTGGGCGTGCCCCTGCTGCTCGCGACGGTCTTCGCTCCCGCGAGCGAGGGCCCGACGCTGGCCCAGGTCGCCGGGCCCCAGCTCCCGGCCGCACCCGCCACGACGCTCTCGTGGTCCGACGACCGCCCCCTCGGCGACGCGTGGGAGCAGGGTGACGGGGTCGCCGCGCGGCCCGGCGTTGGTCCGACGAAGCCGGTCAAGCTCGCCGCGACCGACGTGGTGACGTGGACGCGCGCCGCGGCGCTCGCGGACGAGCGCGCCGCGGCCCGGCTCGCCGGCAGCCTGCGCAGCCAGGGCTACCGGGTCGACGTGCGCCCGGAGGACGACTCGACGCTCCCGTGGGTGCTCTGGACCACCCGGGCGCCGGGGCGCCGCGCGGCCAAGTGACGCGCTAGCCCGCCAGTGGACATCGTCGACTCGCAGGTACACCTCTGGGCCGCGGAGAGCCCGAGCCGCCCGTGGCCTCCCGGCCGCGCGCCGGAAGCGCAGAAGCCCTACCAGATCCTGAAGGAGACGCTGCTCTTCCAGATGGACTTGGCCAAGGTGCGCCGCATGGTCCTGGTGCCGCCCTCGTGGGAGGGCGACCGTAACGACATGGCGCTCGAGGCCGCGCGCTCCTATCCCGACCGCTTCGCGGTGATGGGGCGCCTCGCGCTCGGCGACCCGGCGAGCCGCGCGCTAGTGGCCGACTGGCGCAAGCAGCCGGGCATGCTCGGGATGCGCTTCACCTTCCACAACGAGCACTACCGCCACTTCCTCACCGACGGCACCGCCGACTGGCTCTGGCCGGCCGCCGAGAAGGCCGGCGTGCCGCTGATGGTGCTGGTGCCGGGCGCGCTCGACCACCTCGACCGGATC
>DASZJM010000440.1:0-4523 GCA_035948165.1 Candidatus Methylomirabilota bacterium | reverse complement strand
GCTTGTCAAGGCGAGGCCGGGCGCGGAAGGCGCCCCGGGCCGCGACGCCCGGGACGCCCTCCTCAGCCGCCGTGATCCCTAGAAACGGTCGGGAAACTGCTGGACGATCGCCTCCGCGAGCGGGTCGGCGATCATCTGCATGTGCCCAGCCCCGGTCCGCTCGGCCACGAAGGCGCGGGCGTGGTCCTTCGCGGCCTGGGCGTCGATCACGTCCTTGAGGGTGACCACGTGGTGCTTGACCAGGTCGGCGACGACCGCCTTGGGTAGGTTCGGGTTGGCCCCGGAGAGGAACGCGCCGAAGTCCTGCGTGTAGCCGATCAGGTCGCTCACCGCCCGGTCCTGCTTGGCCCGATCGTTCGTGGCCTTGCCGACGGTGTAGTCGACCACCATGCCGATGTGCTTGCGCCAGAGGGGGAGGAACGCCTTCTCCGCGTCCGGCCCGTAGACCGAGCCGATCGCCTTCGCGATCGCGACCGAGTTGGCGTCGAGCGCGCCCGCCGCCGCCTTGAACTCCGCGTCGCGCCCAGCGAGCGCCGCGCCGGTGGCGGCGGACGCCAGGTAGACGTGCTCGCGCAGGGCCAGGTTGAGCGCGGTGCGGAGTGAGGCCGCGGGGCTGTCGGGCGCGCCGGCGATCTTGTCCGGGAACTGCTTGGCGATGGCGCCCGCGAGCGGGTCGGCGATCATCTGCATGTGGCCCGCGCCGGTGCGCAGCGCGGTGTAGACCCGGTCCTGGTCCTTGGCCGCCTGCGCGTCGATCACCGCCTTGAGCGTGAGCACGTGGTGCTTCACGAGGTCGGCGACCACCGCCTTGGGCAGGTTCGGGTTGGCCCCCGAGAGGAACGCGCCGAAGTCCTGGGTGTAGCCGACCAGGTCGTTGACCGCCTTCTCCTGCCGGGCCCGGTCGCCGGTGGCCGCGCCCACCGTGTACTCCACCACCATGCCGATGTGCTTGCGCCAGAGCGGCAGGAACGCCTGCTCGGCGTCCGGCCCGTAGACCGAGCCGATGGCGCGGGCCACGTCCACCGAGTTGGCGTCGAGCGCGGCGGCGGCCGCCTCGAACTCCGCCTGACGGCCGCCGAGCGCCGCGTTGGTGGCGGCGGCGGCCAGGTAGACGTGCTCGCTCAGGAGCGCGTTGAGTCCCACCCGCAGGCCCGCGGCCGGCGTGGCGGAGGTCGGTGCGTTGAGGCGGGCGGCCCAGACCGCGGTCACCCCGATCGCGACGACCGCGAGGAGGGCGAGCCCTCCGATCAGCTGCTTCAGGACGTGTCGCATGGCGTTCTCCTTTTCTCGCATCTCGCGTGGGTCTACTTGACGTGGATCTCGCCGCGCATCGACTGATGGCGGCGGCAGAAGTACGGATAGGTCCCCGGCTCGCGGAGCTCGACCGACCCGGTAGCGCCGCGGCCGTCGAGCGGAACCTCGAAGCGGCCGTCGCGCTGCTCGGGCGTTCCCGAGGTCACGGTGTGGGTGATGTCGTCCTGGTTGGTCCAGGTGAGCCGGGTCCCCGCCTTCACCTCGATCTGACCCGGCTTGAACTGGAAGAGCTGGACGGTCACCCCCTGCTGCGCGCGGGCCGCCGGCGCGGCGGCCAGCAACAGCGTCCCCACCGCCAGGGCCAATCCGGTCTTGCCGATCGTGTGCGTGCTCATGCAAGCCCTCCTTGCCCACCTTCTACGGCGGGAGACGGGCGCTGGATTGGCGGGAGCGGATGCGGTGGTGCCGCGAGGCGGGAGGGCGCGCAAGCTCGTCGGACGTCGCCCGTATGGATTACGAGCGGCGACGGGCGATCGGATCTAGGCGCGGAAGCGAACGGGCTACTGCGAGCGGTAGTTCGTGAACTGGAGCGCGATACCGAGATCCTTGGCCTTGAGCAGGGCGATGACCGACTGCAGGTCGTCGCGGCTCTTGCCCACGACCCGCACCTGCTTTTCCTGGATGGAGGCCTGGACCTTCAGCTTGGAGTCCTTGATGAGCCGCACGATCTCCTTGGCCTTCTCCATCGGGACCCCGTCCTGCAGCGTGATCTTCTGGCGGATGATGCCACCTCCGCCCGGCTCCGGATCGTTGATGGTCAGCGCCTTGAGATCGATGCCGCGGCGGTGGAGCTTGGACTCCAGGATGTCGAGCACCGCCTTGAGCTTCATATCGTCGGTCGAGGAGATGATGATGTCCATCTTCTCGGGGGTGATCTCGTTCTTGGCGCCCTTCAGATCGTAGCGCGTCGCGATGTCGCGGCGGGCCTGGTCGATGGCGTTGGTGACCTCTTGCATGTCGATCTTGCAGGCGACGTCGAAGCTGTTCTCGGCGGCCATGGCGCGGGCCTCTCGCTAGCGCGGGTCCAGCGGCACCACCGCCGCGTCCTTCGGCGGCGTGAAGACGAACAGGGTGTCGTTGAGGCCCGGGTTGATCTGCACCTTGTTGAAGGTCATGGTCACGGTGTTCTGGAACTGATCGTAGAGCACCGCCTGGCGGACGACGTAGTCCTTGGGATCGACGGTGAGCACCAGGCGGGTGAGGAGCGGGGTCGGCTGCTTGGGCGTGAGGTCGAGCACCGGCCGGCCCGTCCCGTCGCGCGGGCTCGCCGGGTTGAGGAAGCGGACCGTGAACTCCTCGCGCAGCTTGCCGAGACCGGAGAGGAAGCTGCCCGCCGGCCCGGCGAGGGCCTTGGGGGCGTTGCCCTTGTTCACCTGGTTCAGCTCGGGGGTGTAGACCCAGAGCGACGTCCCGTCGGAGACGATCTGCTGGGGCGCCGGACTCTTGTAGTCCCAGCGCATCTTGCCGCCCTTCTTGAGCAGCACGATGCCCTCCGCCTTGATGTCCTGGCCGAGGCTCTTGTTGCGCGCGGTCTGCACGAACTCGGCGCGCAAGTCGACGATCTTGCCGTAGGTGGCCTCGACCCCGTTGACCACCTCGTCGAGGCTCTGGGCGTGGGCGACGAGCGGCGCGCAGAGGAGGAGGAGGAGCAAGAAAAAGAATAGCGGACGGCTCTTTGGGAGGACGGGCCGACGCGCTCTTCTGTTCTTTTTGCTCGCCTCGCCTTCGGCTTCGGCTCGCACTGCGGCCACTACTTGCCTCTTTTCTGCAGGTACTCGGGCCCGACGAGGATCTCGCGCGGCTTGGCGCCCTGGCCCGGCCCGATGATGTGGTCCTGCTCCATCATGTCGATGAAGCGCGCGGCCTTGGGGTAGCCGAGACCGAGCCGCCGCTGCAGGAACGAGATCGACGCAGCCCGCTGCGCGATCACCAGGTTGACCGCGTCCCAGTAGATGTCGTCGCGATCTTCGCCTCCGCCTCCCGGCCCCGCCTCCTCGGGGGGCAGCTCCACGTGCTCGTACACCGCCGAGCCCTGGGTGCGCAGGAACTCGCAGATCGCCTTCACCTCCTTGTCGGAGACCCACGAGCCGTGCACGCGCATCTGGCGGCTCTGCCCCGGCGGCA
This sequence comes from Candidatus Methylomirabilota bacterium, assembly GCA_035948165.1. Taxonomy (GTDB): domain Bacteria; phylum Methylomirabilota; class Methylomirabilia; order Rokubacteriales; family CSP1-6; genus CAMLFJ01. The sequence goes on along the minus strand of DASZJM010000440.1, from coordinate 1,085 downwards.
CGAAGATCATGTCGCCGCGGCCCAGCAGCTGCTCGGCCCCGTTGGCGTCGAGGACCGTCCGAGAGTCCACCTTCGAGGCGACCTGGAAGGCGATGCGGGTGGGGAAGTTCGCCTTGATGAGGCCGGTCACCACGTCGACGGACGGCCGCTGGGTCGCCACGATCAGGTGGATACCGACCGCGCGGGCGATCTGGGCCAGGCGGATGAGCGAGTTCTGCACCTCGCCGGCCGAGACCATCATGAGGTCGGCCAGCTCGTCGACCACCACCACCCAGTAGGGCAGCCGCTCCTCCGGCGGCACTTCCTTGTTGTAGCCCTCGATGTTGCGCACCGCCTTGGCCTGCAGCTGCTTGTAGCGCGCGTCCATCTTGCCCACGATCCACTTGAGGCGCGCGGAGGCCTCCTTGGCGTCGGTCACGACCGGGGCGAGCAGGTGCGGGATCTTCTCGTAGACTCCGAGCTCGAGCCGCTTCGGGTCGATGAGCAGGAACCGCACGTCCGCGGGAGTGGCCCTGTAGAGCAGCGAGCAGATCATGGTGTTGAGCCCGACCGACTTACCGCTGCCGGTCGAGCCCGCGATGAGCAGGTGCGGCATCGCGGCCAGGTCTGCGATCACCGAGTTGCCGGTGGTGTCCTTGCCGAGGGCGAGCGGCAGCCGCGCTTTGTTGGCGACGAACTCCTGGCTCACCAGGATCTCGCGGAGGTAGACCGTCGTGGTCTCGGGGTTCGGCACCTCGACCGCCACCGTGCCGCGGCCCGGGATCGGCCCGATGATGCGGACCGCCGCCACCTTCATGGCCAGGGCCAGGTCGTCGGCCAGGTTCACCACCTGGCTCACCTTCACGCCGGACGCGGGCTCGAACTCGTAGGAGGTGATGACCGGCCCCGGGCTCGCCTGCACGATGTGGCCGTCGACCCCGAAGTCGTGGAGCTTCTTCTTGAGCGTCTGCGCGTTGGTCTCGAGCTCCTCGCGGGTGCGCTGGAGCGACGAGGCGGGCGGCGCGGTCAGCAGGCCGACCGCGGGCAGCTTGAACGACTCCGCCCCGCCCTTGCCGAAGTCGAACGTCTCCTGCCACGCGAGGCCC
>DASZJM010000439.1:0-4669 GCA_035948165.1 Candidatus Methylomirabilota bacterium | reverse complement strand
GCTGCTGGAGCTGGGGCGCTGCCTGATGCTGGAGCCCGCGGTGCTGTTCCTCGACGAGCCGTTCGCGGGCGTGCACCCGCGGCTGCGCGACGAGCTCATCACGCGCATCCGCGAGCTCCACCAGGGCGGCCGGACCTTCGTCGTCGTCGACCACGACATGGAGTCGATCCTGCGCATCTCGCGGCGGCTCGTCGTGATGGCGCGCGGCAGCAAGATCGCCGACGGCGAGCCGGCCGCGGTGCGGGCGGACCAGGGCGTGCTCGCCGCCTACGCGGGGCTCTGAGATGGCGGTGGCCACCACCTCGTGGCTCGTGGCGCGCGACCTGGTCGCGGGCTATCTGCCGGGCATCGACATCCTGCGCGGCGTCTCGGTGGAGGCGACGCGCGGGCAGGTGCGGTGCGTGCTCGGGCCCAACGGCACCGGCAAGTCGACCCTGCTCAAAGTGCTCTTCGGCTTCCTGCCCGCGCGGGAGGGCGAGATCCGCCTGGACGGGCAGCCGCTCCGCTCGGTCGGGCCGCACGAGATGGGGCGGCACGGCGTCGTGTATCTCCCGCAGCGCCCGAGCATCTTCCCGTACCTGACCGTGGAGGTGAACCTCCGGCTCGGTGCCTGGCGTTACCGCGGCGAGCGCGGGCGGGTCGAGGAGCTGGTGGGCCGGGCCTGCGAGCGGTTCCCGGTGCTGGCGGAGCGGCGCGGGCAGCCCGCCGGCACGCTGAGCGGCGGCCAGCAGCGTCAGCTCGAGATCGCGCGCAGCCTGATGCACGATCCCGCGCTCCTGCTCATCGACGAGCCCACCGCCGGTGTCGAGCCGCGGGTGGCCGCGCTCATCTACGAGCTGATCCGGGGCCTGGCCGCGGAGGGCAAGGCGGTGCTCCTGGTCGATCAGAACATCAAGCGCGCGCTCGAGATCGCCGACCACGTGTACGTCATGCGGACCGGCACCGTGCTGTCGGAGGGCTCGCGCGAGGCCTTCGGCGGCGATACCGAGGCGCTCGTCGCCCGCTGGCTCTACGCGAGCGGGAGCGCATGACCCGCTTCATCTCCGCCTCTGCAAGCCGAGCAAGGGCGGGGCGTCCAGCGGACAGCTGAGATGGTGGGCGGGGTCAGGCGCCGCGGTGGCGGACGTGCCCGCCCCAGCCGCATCGTCACGGATGGTGAAGTAGCTGAGCGCCCCGCCGGCAGCCGCCAGCGCGGCCGCCATCCACATCGCGGTACGAAAGCCGGCGGAGAGGACATGAGGGTCGAGGTCGCCGCCACCCGTGATGCGGGCGACCAGCGGAAGGGTTGCGACCGCGACGAGACCTGCCGCCCGTGCCACGTCGTTGTTGACCGCCGCCGCGATGCCGGCGCGCTCGGGGCCAGCGGCGGCCAGCACGGTTGCGGTCAGCGGAGCGACCGTGATCGAGAGGCCCAGCCCGAAGACGACCACGCCCGGGAAGACGGTGAGCCAGTAGCCGCCCCCGGGCACGACGCGCACCAGCAGCGCCAGGCCGATGGCCGCCACGAAGGCCCCGACCGTCATCGGCCGGCGCGGCCCGGCTCGCTGGGCCAGCCGACCGGCGAACGACGAGAGGAGCAGCATCGCGACCGTCATGGGGATCAGCGCGCTGCCCGACTCCAGAGGGGACAAGCCGACCACGCGCTGTAGCTGGATCGGGAGCAGAAACAGCGCTCCGCCCAGGGCGCCATAGATGACGAACGTGACCGCGTTCGCCGCGGTGAACTGGCGGGCCCGGAACATCTCGAGCGGCACCAGCGGATGATGGCGGGAACGCTCCACGACGACGAAGCTGACGAGCGCGATGATCCCGCCGATTCCGGTAGCGAGCACCGGAGGCGTGGCCCAGCCGTCAACGGGACCGGCGGTGACCGCGAATACGACCCCGCCGAGGCCGAGGGCGGCGAGCGCGGCCCCGAGGTAATCGAGACGGCCCGCCGCGTCCGCCTCCCGGCTCTCGGGCAGGTGCCGCAGGGCGGCCCATGCCGCCACCACCGCCAGGGGCAGGTTGATGAAGAAGATCAGCCGCCAGCTGATGACGGTCGTCAGATAACCGCCGACCACCGGGCCGATCGCAGTCATCACGCCCCCGAGGCCCGACCAGGCGCCGATCGCGGCCGAGCGGTCCTCCGGGTGGAACGTGGTCTCGATGATCGCGAGGCTCCCCGGCGTGAGCAGGGCGGCGCCGATCCCCTGGAGCGCCCTGGCCACGATGAGCGCCGGGGCGCTGGGGGCGATGCCGCAGATCAGGGACGCGCCGGCAAACCAGGCAATGCCGACCACGAACAGTCGCCGGCGGCCGTAGCGATCACCGAGCGCCCCGCCGAGCAGCAGCAACCCGGCCAGCGTGAGCGTATAGGCGTTCACGATCCACTGAAGGCTTGTGAGGCTGACGCCGAAGTCCTGACCGATGGCGGGGAGCGCCACATTGACGACCGTCGCGTCGAGGACCACGAGGCCCGAGCCGAGCACCGTGACCAAGAGGACCCACCGCCCAGCCGGCGAGCGATGCCGGACCCACATGGCAGCCTCCAGCCTACCAAAACCGTGTCACGGGTTGCGTAATCTTGCGGAGTTTTCACCGGATCCGCGTCGACGCCCGGCGCGCTCGCCTCCCAAGGTAGGGAGGAAAGATGGCCATGACGACATGTTCACCGCGGAAGTATGCGCGCGCACGCGCAGGAGTCCTGGCGATCGCAGCGGTCTCGCTGCTGCTGCTCGGTGAGCCGCGGGCCGCGATGGCGGGCGAGCCGACCGACCAGATCCGGGCCCACATCGCCGTGATGTACGGGGCGGTGGGAGCCTCCGCCTCCGCACCTTCCCCATCGGGAATGGCCTCGGTGAGAAAGGTGGCGGATCAGATGTTCGACTGGCGCGCCATGGCCAGGGAGGCGCTCGGCGACGAGTGGGCGAAGCGGAGCGCGGAGGAGCAAAACGAGTTCGCGCGGCTCTTCATGAACCTGTTCGAGAACGCCTATCTGTCGAAGATCCGCCTCGCCGATGCGGACAAGTTCGAGTATCTCGGGGAGACGGCGGTGGGCGACGAAGCGGTGGTCCGCACCCGCGTCGTCACCCGGAACGGCTCCGGGATTCCGGTGAACTACCGGACGCGGCGGGACGAGGCGGGGCGCTGGCGCGTGTACGACCTCGACGTGGAGCGAATCAGCCTGGTCCGCAACTATCGGTCGCAGTTCGCCTCCATCATCCGCCGCACGTCGTTCGAGCAGCTCCTCGCCCGGTTGAAGGCCGTCGAGGACAAGCGCACCGGCCTCGAGGGCTGACGCGGCGCTTCATCCCGTCTCCCTTTCGGTGAGCGGGGACTCGATCGGGCGCGCGGCACCGGCGTCGGGCTCGATGACGGTCGTGCAGAGCGCCGCCGCCACCGCCAGCGAGAGGCCACCGATGACGACGACTGTCAAACGGTTATCTCCACCCACGAGGAGCACCAGCGCGCTGTCGTTGGTGAGGAGGCGCTCCAGGAGCGTGCCGAAGCCGAGGGCGGCCAGGATCTCCGGGATCACGATGAAGAAGTTGAAGATGCCCATGTAGATGCCGGTCTTCCCGGCGGGCAGGGCCCCGGCCAGGATGGCATACGGCATCGCGAGGGTGCTCGCCCAGGCCACGCCCACGCCCACCATGGGCAGGAGCAGCAGGTACTTGTCGTCGACGGCGGCGACCGAGACCAGTCCGATCGCGCCCATCAGCAGGCAGAGGCCGTGGGTGAGGCGGCGGCCCAGCCGCGCGGCCACCGCCGGCAGCGCGAAGGAGAACGCGAAGCAGACCGCCGAGTACATCGCGAAGCAGTTCCCGGCCCAGGCGATGCCCTGGTCGTAGGCCGGCGTGCCGGGCTTGCCGCCGAAGACGTTGTGGGCCACCGCGACCGCGAAGTAGAGCCACATGCAGAAGAACCCGAGCCAGGTGAAGATCTGCACCCAGGCCAGACGGCGCATGGTCGGCGGCATGGCCAGCACGTCGTGGAAGATCTCGACGACGGCGGCGCGAACGCCGGCCCTCTCGGCCTTCGTCCGCCGGAAGGCCTCCATGTCCTCTGGCGGGTGCTCGCGCGTCGTGAAGACGGTCCAGAGCACGGCCGCCAGGAAGGCGAACGCGCCCGCGTAGAAGGCCAGCCGCACCGCGAACGGAATGGCCTTCCCGGGGGTGCCGCCGTCACCGACGGGCGGGAAGAGGTCGTAGAGCAGCCAGGGAAGCATCGAGGCGACGACCGCGCCCAGCCCGATGAAGAGCGCCTGCATGGCGTAGCCGCGCGTGCGCTGCTCCGGCGGGAGCAGGTCGGCGACGAAGGCGCGGAACGGCTCCATGCTGATGTTGATGGAGGCGTCCATCACCCACAGCAGCCCGGCCGCCATCCAGAGCGTGCTCGAGCTCGGCATGGCGATCAGCGCGCCCGACGCGAGCAACGCGCCGGTGAGGAAGTAGGGGCGGCGCCGGCCCAGGCGGTTCCAGGTGCGGTCGCTCAGGTGGCCGATGACCGGCTGCACGAGCAGCCCGGTCAGCGGGGCGGCGAGCCACAGGATGGGGATCTGGTGCGCGTCCGCGCCGAGGTACTCGTAGATCGCGCTCATGTTGGCCATCTGCAGCGCCCAGCCGAACTGGATGCCCAGGAAGCCGAAGGTCATGTTCCAGATCTGCCAGAAGCTCAGGGGTGATCG
>DASZJM010000438.1:0-9812 GCA_035948165.1 Candidatus Methylomirabilota bacterium | reverse complement strand
GAGGCGATCGACACCGTCTACACCGACATCCCGGACCTCGACGGACTCCGCCGCGAGTGCCGCGAGGGCGTGGCGATGGGCTTCAGCGGCAAGATCTCCATCCACCCGGGCCAGATCGAGGTGATCAACGCGGAGTTCACCCCGTCGAAGGCCGACGCGGAGGAGGCGATGGCGCTCATCGCCGCTTTCGAGGAGCACGCCCGCCGCGGGGCGGGTGCCTTCGCGTGGAAGGGGCAGATGATGGACATGCCCCATCTCACGCGGGCCCGCAAGATCGCGGACCGCGCGCGCCGAGCGGGGGTGCTCTGAGCCGCGCGCCCGCCGCGGCGCTGATCGGCCTGCTGCTGGTGTCGGCGCTGGTTGTGTTCGCCCTGCCGGTGGGCCGCCGCCCGCTCGTGAACCAGGACGAGGCCCGCTTCGCGCTCCTCGCCCGCGAGGGCGTCGAGCACGGCCAGTGGCTCCTGCCGCGGGTGCGCGGGGTGATCTACCTCAACAAGCCTCCCCTCTTCTTCTGGACCGTCGGGCTGCTCGCGCTGCCCTTCGGAGTCGTCGACGAGCGCACCGCCCCGATCGCCTCGGTCGTCTCCGCGCTCGCCACGCTCCTCGCGGTGATCGCACTCGGGCGCCGGCAGTGGAGCCTGTCGGTGGGGCTCGCCGGCGCGATGGTCCTGGCCACCGCGCCCTACTTCTACTTCATGTCGCACCAGGTCCTCTCCGACATGATGATGACCGCCTGGCTCGCGTGGGCCCTCTACTTCCTGGTGACCGCGCGCGCGACGCCGACCCCGACCGGCCATCTGGTCGGCTTCTACCTCTGCGTGGCGGGCGCGCTGGCCACCAAGGGCCCCGCCGCGCTCATGGGGCTGGCCGGGGCGCTCGCGGTGGTGCTGGTCGAGGACGGCTGGCGCGGCGTGCGGTGGCTGCGCCTGCCGACGGGCCTCGGGATCCTCGCGCTCTCGACGCTGCCCTGGCTCCTGCCGTACCTGTTGCAGACCGAGCGGAGCTACGTCGGCGGCGTGGTCGTGCACCACTACGGCGACTGGTACCTTCGCGAGAAGCGCAGCTCGCGCATGCTGGAGCTGCTCGACAACCTCGGCCGCTTCCTGCCCTGGACCATCATGCTGCCCGCCGGGTTCTGGTGGTGGTGGCGCGACCGCGACCCGCGCCGCCGCCCGCTGCTGGCGTGGACGGTCGTCATCGGGGTGGCGGTGAGCCTCTCCGGCGAGCAGCGCGCGCGCTACTTCGTGCCGGTGCTGCCGCCGCTCGCGCTGCTGGTGGCCGAGCTGCTCGTCCACGCGCCGCGCGACCGGGCCGCGCGCCGGACGCTCGCCGCCTTCCTCGGCGTCACCCTGCTGATCGTGCTCGCGCTCGTGGTGATCGTGCTCTGGCTGCCGATCGGGGCGGCCGCCCGCGCGCCGTCGACCTTCATGCCGGCCGCCGGCTGGGAGCGGATCGTCGCGTGCGGGCTGGCGGTGGCCGGGCTGGCCGCCGCCACGTGGCTCATCGCGCGTGGCGACGGGCTCGGCGCGACCACCGTGCTGGCGGTTACCCTCGCGGGCGTCCTGCTCATCGAGGGCTGGGGCTATCCCACGCGCTTCGCCGAGATCACGAACATCCGCGGGTTCACCGGCGCGATGACCGCGCACCTGGCGCCCGACTCGCGCGTGCTCGCGTATCCGGACGCGGGCCTCTCCTACGACTTCTACCTGCGGCGGCCGGTGCGCGAGCTGGGCGGCGCCGCGGAGCTGGAGGCGGAGCTGGCCGCGCCCGGCGCGTCCGACGTGCTCCTGATCCGGGAGAGCCGCTGGGCCGCGCTCCGGAGCCCGGCCCAGGACCGGTGGCAGGTGCTGATGGCCGATCGGGTGGGGCGGGAGCAGGTCCTCTTGCTCGGGCCGCGGCGGTGAGCGCGGTCGCGCCCGAGCTGTCGGTGCTCCTCCCCGCGTTCAACGAGGCGGAGAGCGTGCCGGTCATCTGGTCGGAGCTCGGCCCGGTGCTCGACGCGATCGCCCGCCCGGCCGAGGTCATCTTCGTGGACGACGGCAGCGCCGACGCGACCCCCGAGATCGTGCGCTCGATTCGCGCCGCCGAGCCGCGGGTGCGGCTCGTCCGCCTGGCCGCCAACGCGGGGCTCTCGGCCGCGCTCGACGCCGGCTTCCAGCGCGCGCGGGGCCGGATCATCGTGACGCTCGACAGCGATCTGCAGAACGATCCGCGCGACATCCCGCGCATGCTGGCCGCGCTCGAGGGCTACGACGCGGTCACCGGCTGGCGGCAGCAGCGCGACGACCCGTGGCTCAAGCGGATGTCGTCGCGGATCGGCAACGGGATCCGCAACGCGATCACCGGCGATCACGTGCACGACAGCGCGTGCACGCTGCGGGTGATCCGGAGCGGCTGCCTGCCGCGGCTGCCGCGCTTCCGCGGTTTCCACCGCTTCGTCCCCACGCTGCTGCGCCTGGCCGGGTGCCGGGTGCTGGAGCTGCCGGTCGGCCACCGCGCCCGACGCTTCGGCGTCTCCCACTACGGCATCCGCAACCGCGCCTTCGTCGCCTTCGAGGACCTGCTCGCAGTCCGCTGGATGCAAGACCGCTGGCTCCGCTACGACGCGTCAGAGGAGCCCTAGAGGCAGTAAGCCAGGTCGTGGGATCCCACGTCATAGGCTCGGGCGGGGGCCGGGGGGCTGCTCCCGGGGACCGTGGCTTCTGCGCGTTACCGAAGTCGCTCGCTCTATCTCGTGGCTCCAACGAGAGCCACCCCCCGGTTGCGACTCAGCGTGTCCCCGGGAGCAGCCCCCCGGCCCCGGCCCGAGCCGCGGGGTGCGGCGCTCTAGAGCTTGCGACTGGGAGGCAGCCCCGCCATTTGGGCGAGGACGTCGAAGAGGATCGCGAAGTCGTAGTGGGCGAGGCCCATGCCCTTGGCCGCGGTGAGCAGCTCGTGGGTGAGGGCGACGCTCGGCAGGGCGACCGCGGAGTCCCGGGCCATGTCGAGCGCGAGGCGCAGGTCCTTCTGGATCATGTCCACGTCGAACCAGGCCTCGGCGGGCATGCCGAGCACGAACGGGCCGCGGTACTTCACCATCGGCGAGGCGACCACGCTCTTGAGGAGCACTTCGACCGCCCGCTCGCGCGCGACTCCGGCCTTCTCGGCCAGGAGCACCGACTCCACGAACGAGAGCATCTGCACCGCGAGCCCCTGGTTCACCGCGATCTTCATGCTCTTGGCGAGCCCGACCGGCCCCACGTGGGTCATGGTCGGGCCGATGGCGGTGAGGAAGGGACGGGCGCGCTCGAGCACCGCCGGGTCACCGCCCACCATGAACGAGAGCTGCCCTGCGTCGAGGGTGGCGGGGCTGCCCGAGACCGGGGCGTCGAGCAGCGCCGCGCCGCGGGCGGTCACCTCCTGGGCCAGCCGCTGAACCACCGCGGGGCTCACCGTGCTCATCTCGATCAGGATCGCGCCGGGCCGCAGCCCGGACAGAACACCCTGCGGCGCGCGGGTCACCGCGTCGAGCGCGGCGTCGTCGGTGACCATGGTGAATACCGCCTCCGCCCGCTCGGCGACCTCGCGCGGCGACGCGGCGAGCGTCATGCCCGCGGCGACGAGGGCGGCGGCCTTGGCCGCGGTGCGGTTGTAGCCGTGGAGCGCGAAGCCGCCGTCGAGGAGGCGTCGGGCCATGCGGCCGCCCATCGCGCCGAGGCCGACGAAGCCGAGGGTGGTGGTCATTTCGGGCGGGCGGACTGACGGCTACTTCTTGGAAGCTCTTCTGGGTTGCGCTCGGCTCGCCTGCGGCTGCGCCTCGCCGTGCGGCGCGCGGGGCGGATCGCGATCACGCTGATCTCGATCTTGCAGTTGGCGTGGGTGGCCAGGCGCGAGACCTCCACCGTCGTGGTGGTCGGGCGATGGGCGCCCAGGTAGGACGCCCACACCGCGTTCAGATCGTCCTGCTCGGCCACGTCGGTGAGATAGCGGGTGGCCGACACCACGTCGGCCAGCGTGCACCCCGCCGCGGCCAGCGTGGTCTCGAGGTTCTTCATCAGGAGGACGGCCTGCTCCCGCATGCGGGGCGGCAGGTCGAACTCCTCCTCACGGTGCGGATGGCTGTGATAGACGGGGGCGGCGGTGAGCCCGGAGAGGAACAGGAGCTCGCCCCCCCGGACCAGCAGCGCCGGGGCGTAGGGCATCTCCACGTGTCGCTTGTCGGGGTGGTGGATCGGCTGGACGGTCTGGCGGGGCATGACAGCGCATCATTGACGCGGACCCGGCCGGCGTCAAGTTTCGCGGCGGCCCGAGCGGCGGTCCGGAACCTTGACACCCCGAGCCATGTTTGCTAAAAGAAAGGCCCATTCCGGCCTGGCCCATCCATTGGATCACGCCTCCTAGGAGGATCCTCATGACGATGAAACGTCTGGCCCCGGTCGCCCTCGCGGGGGTCGTCTTCGCGTCGCTGCCGCTCCCGGTCGACGCGCAGACCCCCATCAAGATCGGCGCCTCGATGTCGGTGACGGGTACCTACGCCAAGCCCGGCAGCTATCAGAAGGAAGGCTACGACATCTGCATCGACGAGCTGAACGGCAAGGGCGGTCTGCTCGGCCGCAAGGTCGAGCTGGTGATCTACGACGACCAGTCGCAGCCCGCCACCGCGGTGAAGCTCTACGAGAAGCTCATCACCGAGGACAAGGTCGACGCGGTGATGGGGCCCTACTCCTCGGCGGTCAGCGAGGCGGTGGCCAACGTCACCGAGAAGTACAAGAAGGTGATGGTCGCGCCGCTGGCGGCCACCACCTCGATCTTCAAGAAGGGCCGCAAGTACATCTTCATGGTCATCACCCCGGCCGAGAACTATCTCGACGGCCTGATCGACATGGCGGCCAAGCGCGGGCTCAAGACCGTCGCGATCATCAACGAGGACACGCTCTTCCCCAAGGCCTCCGCCGCGGGCACCGCGGAGGCGGTCAAGAAGCGGGGCATGCAGGTGGTGCTGCAGGAGGCCTACCCGAAGGGCAACCCCGACTTCTCCGCGCTCCTCGTCAAGATCAAGGCGGCGAACCCCGACGTCATCGCGGCGGGCACCTACTTCGACGACGCGGTGGCGATCACCCGGCAGATGAAGGAGCTGAACGTGAACCCCAAGATGTTCGGGCTCACGGTGGGCGGTGACCTGCCCGAGTTCTACGACCTGCTCAAGCAGAACGCGGAGTACGTCTACGGCTCGACCCAGTGGGACGAGTCGCTGCCGTACCCCGGCCAGAAGGAGTTCCTGGCCGCCTACGCCAAGAAGTTCAAGCACGAGCCGTCGTACCACGCGGCGGCGGGCTACGCGGGCTGCCTGATCTACGGCGAGGCGGTCAAGCGGGCGGGCTCTCTCGACGCGGACAAGGTACGGGAGCAGCTCCTCAAGCTGGAGATCAAGACCGCGTTCGGCGACTACAAGGTCGATGCGGACGGCTTCCAGGTCGCCCACAAGATGGCCATGCTCCAGTGGCAGGACGGCAAGCGGGTGATCGTCTGGCCGGACGAGCTGGCCGGCGGCAAGCCGCGCTATCCGACCCCGGAGTGGGGCAAGCGATAAGCTCACCGCGCGCCCGCCGGACCTCCGGCGGGCGTCGTCGCGCTCCGGAGGGGCCGTGAGCGTCCTGATCACGCCGGCCATGGTCGGCCAGGTGGTGATCTCCGGTCTCCTGGCCGGCTCCATCTACGCGCTGGTGGCCCTCGGGCTCGGTTTGATCTTCGGGGTCATGCGGGTGCTCAACGTGGCCCACGGCCCGCTCATGATGCTCGGGGCCTACACCACCTTCTGGCTCTTCCAGCGCTTCGGCCTCAACCCATATCTCTCGGTCCTCGTGTCGATGCCGCTGCTCTTCCTGATCGGGGTGGCGCTGCAGCGCTTCCTGGTACGCCGCGTCGTCGACGCGCCCGAGCTCTCGTCGCTCCTGCTCACCTTCGGGCTGTCGATCGCGCTCGTCAACCTGGCCCAGCTCGCGTTCACGTCGGACCTGCGCTCGGTGGAGTACCTCACCGGCTCGTTCGTGGCGGGGCCCTTCGCCTTCTCCAAGCCCCGTCTCGCGGCGTGCGCGTTCGCGGTCACGATCACCGCGGGCTCGTTCCTCTTCCTGCGCGGGACGCGGCTCGGCAAGGCGATCCGCGCCGTCTCCCAGAGCCGCGAGGTCGCCCAGGTGTGCGGCATCGACGTACAGCGCATCCACCTGCTCACGTTCGGCCTCGGCTCGGCGCTGGCCGCGGCGGGCGGCTCGCTGGTCGCGGTCATGGTGGCGATCCAGCCCGAGATGGGCCAGATCTACACCTTCAAGTCGTTCCTGGTCATCGTGCTGGGCGGCGCCGGCAACTACCCGGGCGCCCTCCTGGGCGGGCTCCTGCTCGGCCTCGTCGAGCAGCTCTCCTCGCTGTTCCTCACCGCGCAGGTCAACGAGGCGGTCGCCTACGTCCTCCTGGTGCTGGTGCTGCTGATCCGGCCGACCGGGCTCCTCAAGGGGCGCGCGTGAAGCGCTGGTTTCCGGTCGCGCTCGGGCTGCTGGCGGTGGGCCTGGCCCTCTACCCGCTCGAGGCCACCGGCTACGGGCTGCGGGTGGGGCTCCAGCTCTTCATGTGGATCGCGCTTGCCCAGTCCTGGAACCTGATCTCGGGCCTGACCGGCTACGTGTCCTTCGGCCACGTGGTGTTCTTCGGCACCGGCGCCTACACCGCGAGCCTCCTGGTGAACGCGGGGATGCCGTGGCCGCTCGCCTGCCTGAGCGGGGGCGGGGCGGGCGCGCTGCTGGCCCTGATCATCGGCTGGCCGTGTCTGCGCCTCAAGGGGCCCTACTTCGCGATCGCGATGCTGGGGCTCAACGAGGTGATGCGGGTGATCGTGTCGTACGCGGAGGGCCTCACCGGCGGCGGCAACGGGCTCTCGCTGCCCACCCTCGACGCGAGCCGGTCCATCTACTACGCGATGGGGCTGGTGGCGGCGGCGGTGACCGCGGTGACCTACGCGATCGTCACCTCGCGCTTCGGGCTCCGGCTCATGACCATCCGGGAGGACGAGGTCGCGGCGGAGGCGATGGGCATCGACACCCTGCGCTACAAGATCTACGCGTTCATGCTCTCCGCGATCGGGCCCGGCATCGTGGGTGGGCTCTCCGCGCGCGACCAGGGCTACATCGAGCCGATCTCGGTCTTCCCGCTGATCATGACCATCACCATGATCGTGATGGCGCTCTTCGGCGGGAAGGGCACCATCTGGGGCCCGGTGCTGGGGGCGGTGGTGCTGTTCATCTTCCAGGAAGCGGTGTGGGCCCGCTTCGTCTACCTCCACCAGCTCCTCTTCGGGGCGATCATCGTGGCGGTGGTGCTGCTGATGCCGCGCGGGATCCTGGGCGTGCTGCAGCAGAAGTACAACCTGCCCCGCACCATCTAGCCGCCGGTGGCTCCGATCCTCGAGGTCCGCTCCGCGGTCAAGCGCTTCGGCGGCGTCGCCGCGGTCAACCGCGTGTCGCTCGCCCTCGAGAAGGGGCGCATCTACGGGCTCATCGGCCCCAACGGCTCCGGCAAGACGACGCTCTTCAACTGCATCACCGGGGTCGACCACGTCGACGAAGGCCTAATCCTCCTGAACGGCCGCCGTGTCGATCGGCTGAAGCCGCACCAGATCTTCCGCCTGGGAGTGGGCCGCACCTTCCAGGTGATCCGGGTCTTCCCCGAGCTGACCGCGCTCGAGAACCTGCTGGTGGTGACCACCGCCGGCTACGCGGAGGCCCGGCGGCGCGCCGAGGAGCTGCTGGCGCGGGTGAAGCTCGAGCGGCTCGCCGGCGAGTTCGCGGGCAACCTCTCCTACGGCCAGCAGAAGCTGGTGGAGTTCATCCGCGTGCTGATGACCGACCCCGACCTGATCCTGCTCGACGAGCCCGCCGCCGGCGTCAACCGCACCCTGCTCAACGACCTGCTGGACGCGGTGCGCGCCCTGCGCGACCAGGGCAAGACGGTGTTGCTGGTCGAGCACGACATGAAGGTGGTGATGGGGCTCTGCGAGACGGTGTTCGTGCTCGACCACGGCGAGAAGCTCGCCGAGGGCGCGCCGGGCGTCATCCAGGCCGACGAGCGGGTCATTGAAGCTTATTTCGGCCGCTAGCGCCGTCCTGCTCGCGTACCTGGTCTGGGGCTCGCGCGGCTGGCCCCTGATCCACGACGTGCCGCTCATGCACTACATCGCCTGGCTCATCGAGCAGGGCGCGGTGCCGTACCGCGACACCTTCGACATGAACCTGCCCGGGGCCTACCTCCTGCACCTGGCGGTGCTGCGCGCGGGCGGAGCCGGCGACCTGGCCTGGCGGTGCTTCGATCTGGGCTGGCTCGCCGCCACGTGCGGTCTGCTGCTCGTCTATTGCCGGCGCATCGGAGACGGCTGGGCCGCGGTGGGCGCGGCCCTCCTCTTCGCGCTCTACCACCTGAGCGGCGGCGCGTGGCACGCGGGGCAGCGTGACTACCTGCTCGGCCTCTTCCTCCTGCTCGGGGCCTGGGGCGTCGCGCGCGGCACGGAGCAGGGGGCCTCGTGGGCGCTCGGCTGGGGCGGGCTCGCGCTCGGCGCGGCCATGACGATCAAGCCTCACTCCGCGCTCTACTGGGGGCTCTGCGCCGCCATCGCGGCGCGGGATCGCGCCTGGATCATGTCGAGCTGGCGCGCGGCCTCGCTCGTGATCGCGTCCGGGCTGGTGGTGCCCGGCGCGGTCTTCGGATGGCTCGCGTGGCGCGGCGGCCTCGGGCCCTTCCTCCACATCATGACCGACTACGTGATCCCGCTCTACAGCCGCGTGGGCCGCGTGTCCGCGTGGGAGGCGATCCGGTGGCATTCGTTCGGCCGCGCGCTCGCCGGCCTGTTCCTGGCCCTCGTCGTGCTCGCCCTGCTCGCACCCCCGCCGCGGGAGGCCGCGCGCAAGGGGCTCGCCCTGGTGGGCGTGCTCTACGGCATCGTCCACTTTGTCGTCCAGGGGAAGGGCTGGGAGTACCAGCTCTACCCGTTGGTCCTGTTCTGCTGCGCCCTGGCCCCGGCCGCGGTGGACTCGTGGCGGGCGACCCACTGGCCGCGCGTGCTCGATCTGTTCGGCGCCCGCCGCCCGATCGGGCTGGCGGTCTGGGCGCTCCTCGTGATCGTGCTCGGCGCCAAGGGAGTCGAGGCGCTCGACGCGCCCTGGATCGCCGAGAAGCATCGCCGGGTGACCGCCATCACGCGGGATCTGGCCCCGCTGGTGCCGCCGGGCGCCACCGTGCAGGTGCTCGACACCACGTCCGGCGGCATCCACGCCCTGCTCCGGCTCGGGCTCCGGCAGCCCACCCGCTTCATCTACGACTTCTACTTCTTCCACGACGTCGAGGACCCGCGGATCCAGGCCCTGCGCGCGGAGCTGCTCTCGGGCCTCGAGCGCGGGCGCCCCGCCGCGATCGTGGTGCTGGAGGAGAGCTGGCCCACGCCGGGCTACGCGCGGCTGGTCGCCTTCCCGGAGCTGGTCGGTCTCCTCGACCGCTCGTTCACCCTGGCCGTCGACGGAGTGGGATACCGGATCTATGCGAAGCGAAGCGATTCGTAGCGTCATCCGCGCCTACGACGATCCGGTGGTGCGCGCCTACTGCTGGGGGCGCTTCTGGATCCTGCGCCAGCGCTTCCTCGACGAGATCGGCCAGTACCTGCCCACTCGCGGCCGCGTGCTCGACCTGGGCTGCGGCTTCGGCCTCTTCTCGCTCTACTACGCGAGCGTGCACCCGACCCTCGCGGTCGAGGGCTTCGATCGCAACGCGCGGCGGATCGGCATGGCCCGGGCCGC
>DASZJM010000437.1:0-13616 GCA_035948165.1 Candidatus Methylomirabilota bacterium | reverse complement strand
GACGGCCTGCTGCTCGTGTACCTGCCGAAGGAGCGGCTGCTGATCCAGGCCGACGCGTTCACCCCGGGGCCGCCGAACGCGCCCACGCCCGCGATCATCAATCCGCTGAGCGTGGACCTGGCCGATCAGATCACGCGGCTCTCTCTCTCGGTGGATCGGCTGCTGCCCCTGCACGGACGCATGGTGCCACTCGCCGACCTGCAGCGGGCGATCGGCCGCGGCAACTGAGGAGCGGGCGGGCTAGCTCACCCCCGGCTCGAGGAGGGTGAGCGTGCCCGCGTCCGCGTCCAGCTCGGCGAGGCACCCGACCGGCAAGGTGGCCTGGTCGTCGATGTGCCCGATCATCACCCCGCTGATGCAGGGGATGCCGAGGGCGCGGACGCGCTCGGCCAGGATCTCCTCGAGCGGGCGGTTCTGCAGGAAGAACGGGGAGGGGTCGCAGTCCGTGAACTTGCCGAAGACCATCCCCGCGACGCCGTCGAGCGCGCCGGCGAGCCAGAGCTGGGTCAGCATGCGATCGACCCGGTAGTAGGCTTCCTCGACGTCCTCGAGGAACACGATGCTGCCGCGCAGGTCGGGGAGATAAGGCGTCCCGATCAGGTGCGACATCAGGCAGAGGTTGCCGCCCAGGAGTCGCCCGCGCGCCTTGCCCGGCACGAGGGTCACCACGCGGTGCTCCCAGTCCACCTGGCCCTCGCGCCGCTCGAAGGGCGGCGGCTCGGCCAGGCGCGCGGGCGCCTCCGCCCGCCACAGCACGCGGCGGAGCGCGCCCAGCGTGTAGGGGGTGAACGCCCGCCAGGCCACCGGACCGTGGAAGGTCACGAGGCCCACGTGGCGCTGGATGGCCATGTGCAGCGCGGTGATGTCGCTGTAGCCGATCAGCGGCTTGGGCTGGCGTCGGATCAGCTCGTAGTCGAGGGCGGGCAGGAGGCGGGAGGCGCCGTAGCCGCCGCGCACGCACCAGATCGCGTCGACCGCGTCGTCGGCGAACATGGCGTTGAGATCCTGCGCGCGGGCCGCGTCGGGGCCGGCCAGGTAGCCGTCGCGGTCCCGCAGGTGCGCCCCGAGCTTCACGCGGAAGCCCAGCGACTCGATGGTCTCGGCCGCGAAGCGGATGCGCTCGGGCTCGTTGGGCGCCGAGGACGGCGCGACCAGCCCGACGGTCTGCCCGGGCGCGAGCCGGCGCGGCTTGATCGGCGGCATGGGTCGATCTTACCGCGCCTCGATTTGCAGGACCGCGCCTTGACTTGCCCCCGACGCGCGGCTAGGCTCCCTGAGCCATGAGCCCGAACAAGCACATCGCCATCCGCGCCGGCCACGTCCTCGCCTTCGACGGGCGCGGCCACCGGCTGCTCCGCGACGGGGTCGTGGTGATCGAGGGTGACCACATCCTCGCGGTGGGTCCGCGCTTCGAGGGCACCGTCGACGAGACGGTCGACGCGCGTGATCGCGTGGTCACCCCCGGCCTGATCTCGACCCACGCCCACATCGGCGGCTCGCCGCTCGACCGCTCGTTCATCGAGGACCGCGGCAATCCCCAGTTCTGGTTCTCCGGCCTCTTCGAGATGCTGCCGGTGCGCAGCGAGGCCCAGGACGAGGAGGGCGGGCGCGCCTGCGTGGACTTCTCGATGCCCGAGCTCCTGCGAGGCGGCGTCACCACCGTGATGGAGATCGGCGGCCACGGGGAGTACGTGGTGGAGCGCGCCGCCCACTACGGCCTCCGGGTCTACGTGGGCCAGGCGTTCCGATCCGGGCGCTGGCTCACCCGCGACGGCCGGCGCGCGGAGTGGGAGTGGGACGAGGAGCAGGGCCGCCAGGGCCTGCGACGCGCGCTCGACTTCCACGCGCGGCACGACGGGGCCCACGGCGGCCTGGTCCGCTGCTTCTTCGCGCCGGCCCAGATCGACACGTGCACCGCCGCGCTGCTCAAGGACGCCAAGCGCTACGCGGACGAGGCGCGGGTGCCGTACCAGGTGCACACCGCGCAGTCGGTGGTGGAGTTCAACGAGATGGTGGCCCGCCACGGCAAGACCCCGGTCGCCTGGATGCGCGAGCTGGGCGTGCTCGGCCCCAACACCATCCTGGGCCACGCCATCATCGTGGGCGGCTCGTCGTGGACGAACTATCCCGCCGGCGACGTGGCGATCATGGCGGAGAGCGGCTGCTCGGTGGCCCACGCGGTCTGGGTGTTCGCCCGGCGCGGCGTGGTCATGGAGTCCTTCGCCCGCTACCGCGCGGCCGGCGTCAACATGTCGCTCGGCACCGACACCAACCCCCAGAGCGTGATCGAGGCCATGCGCTGGGCCGCGGTCTGCTCGAAGGTCGTGGAGCGCAACACCGAGATCACCACCGCCGCGCACGCGTTCGACGCGGCGACGCTCGGTGGCGCGCGGGCGCTCGGGCGCGACGATCTCGGGCGCATCGCCCCCGGCGCCAAGGCCGACCTCGTGCTGTGGCGGGCCACCTCGTGGCGGATGACGCCGCTCCGCGACCCGATCAAGAACATCGTCTACAACGCGGCCGACGAGGACGTCGATCGGGTCTACGTCAACGGGCGCGTGGTGGTCGACGGCGGCAAGGTCCTTGCCGCGGACGACGGGGCCATCCTGGGCGCGCTGCAGGCCGCGGGCGATCGCATGTGGCCGCGCATGGCCAAGTCGGACTGGGCGGGCCGGAGCGCCGACCAGCTCTCCCCCCAGACCTACCCGGAGTGGGAGGGCTAGGCCGCCGGCCGGACCATCCCGCCTCGCGCCGCGAGGCCGGGCTCAGCGGGCGAGCCGCAGGAAGGCGGGCACCGCGAGCGCCGCGAAGAGCTCGCCCACCGTCACGTCGTCCTCTCCGTACCAGCCCGCCTCGTGCAGCAGGTTGAGGGTGCCGAGCGCGCGGCCGTCGTGCACCACCGGCAGGTTGATCACCGAGGCGCAGCCGAGCGAGGCGATCAGCGCGTGGTCGAAGAAGACCTCGCGGATGTCCTCCGCGGTGTAGCCGATGTAGGGGCGGTGCTCCTCGAAGAGGCGCCGCGTCCACGGGGTCGGCTGCACCGGCTTTCGGCCGCCCACCGGGTAGGCCGCCGGCTGGTTCGTGTAGCGCCGCTCCGACTCGCGCGCGGCCGGATGGTGGAGCAGGCACGTGAAGAGCTTGTGGCCGAGGGTGGCACCCGTCGCGGCGTCGAGCGCGCGGAAGGTGGCCTCCGGCTGGCCCGCGGCGCGGACCGCCGCGGCCACCGCGGCCAGATGGGGCAGGGGATCGACGCGCGGCCGCCGGCTCATCGCACCGGCACCGGGCGGATCCGCTCCGGGACGAGGCCCGCCGGGCGCACCCGCAGGACGAGGATCAGGCTCGCGCCGATCAGCATCTCGCGGACCGCGGCAGCCTGGACCGCGGAGAGGCCGGGCAGGGTGCCGGTGACGAAGCGGGTCGACTCCATGAAGAACACCACCAGCGCCGCGCCCAACACCGCGCCGTGGTTGTTGCCGGTGCCGCCCGCGGTGAGGGCCAGCACGATGTAGATCGAGATGAGCGGCGCGAACGCCTCGGGCGCGATGTACGAGGTGTAGTGCGCGTAGAGCGCGCCGGCCAGCCCCAGGATCGCCGCGCTGAGGGCGAAGGCCTCCACCTTGAACGCCCGCACCGGCTTGCCCGCCACCGCCGCGACCTGGTCGTCGTCGCGGATGGCCCGCAGCACGCGCCCGTAGGGCGAGTGCCGCACGCGCTCGAGCGCCACGACCACGACCACGACCGCGGCGGCCACCAGGCCCAGGTAGATCAGGTTGAAGGCGGCCGGGCTCACCTGGCCGCGCCACGGGCCGGGAATGCCGGAGATGCCGTCGGTGCCGTTGGTGAGCCAGATCTCGTTGCTCGCGGTGACGCGCACGACCTCGGAGAAGCCGAGGGTGACGATCGCCAGGTAGTCTCCCCGCAGCCGCGCGGTCACCAGCGCCACCAGCGCGCCCGCGCCCGCCGCGACGAGGGCCGCGGCCGGCAGTCCGGCCGCCATCGGCCAGCCCGCGCGCCGGGCCAGGAGCGCGGCGACGTAGGCCCCGAGCCCGAAGAAGCCCACCAGGCCCAGGTTGATCATGCCGGCCATGCCCCACACCACGTTGAGGCCGAGCGCCAGGAGGGCGTACACGCCCGCGAACACGAGCATGGCGACGAGGTAGTTCTCCATCGCGGGCTCAGTACGCGCGCTCGCCCAGGATGCCGCGCGGGCGCAGGGTGAGCACGAGCAGGATCGCGGCGAAGCCGACCGCGGTGCGGTAGGCGGGCGCCAGCACCAGCAGCGAGAGCTCTTCGCCCACCCCGATCGTCAGGGCGCCGACCACCGCGCCCGGGATGCTGCCGAGGCCGCCCACCACCGCGGCCGCGAAGACCGAGAGGATCACGCGGAAGCCGGTGAGGGGGTCGATGCTGGTGTCGAGGCCCACCAGCATCCCGCCGATGCCGGCCAGGCCCATGCCCGCGAAGTTGACCAGGCGGGCGACCCGATCCGGGTCCACCCCCTTGATGTCGGCGAGCGTCGGGTTGTCCGCCACCGCCCGCATCGCCTTGCCGGTGCGTGTCCACGCGAGGAAGGCGAACACCGCCAGCATGGCGCCGACCGCGATGCCCAGGTTCTTGACCTGCTGGGCCCCGATGCGCAGGCCGGCCACCTGCCAGTCGCGCTGGATCGGCAGATCGTAGCCGCGCAGCTCGTTGCCCCAGACGAAGCGCACCACGTTCTCGAGCACGATGGTGAGCGCCACCGCCGCGATCGCGGTGGTGAGCGCGCCGGCGGGGCGGAGCGGCTTCAGCACCAGCTCGTCGTTGAGCACGCCGGCGAGGCCCGCCACCACGAAGGCGACCAGCACCGCGCCGGTGGCCGGCCAGCCCCAGCTCACGTTGGCCGCGTAGCCCGCGAAGGCGCCGATGGTGAGGTGGGAGGCGAGCGAGAAGTTGGGGAAGCGGAGCACCGCGTAGATGGCGGTGAAGCCGATCGCGGGCACGGCCAGGATGGTGCCCGCCACCAGACCGTTGATCAGGAGCTGCCCGACCTCGCCGAGCACGGGCTCAGAGCGTGGTGATGACCTTGAACTTGCCCTTCTCGGCCTGCTCGAAGCGGATCTTGCAGTCGAGAATGTCGCCGGTCTCGGTGAAGTCGCACGGGCCGCTCGCGCCCTCGTAGTTGATCGCCTTGCCCTGGGCGAGCAGCTTGAGCCCCTCGACCGCGCTGTCGACCTTCACCCCCGGCCCCTGCGAGATCCGGCGCAGGTGGTCCCGCACCGCGGTGCCGGTGGCCTCCCCGCGGGCGTGGCCGATGGCCAGGCACACGAGGCTCGCGTGGTCGTGGCACTGGCACGTGTAGGGATCGAGGTCGTCGCTGCCGAGGGCCTTGGCGAGGCGCCGGTAGCCGGTCGACTCGAGCGCGGAGGTGGGCTGGGCGGTGTAGATGCCGTCGGTGACCTCGGCGGGCAGCGAGGCCAGGAACTTGGCGTTGGCCGCGTAGCCGAGGGCGATGCGGCCGCCGGTGTAGCCCGCCTTGTACAGCTCCTTGGCCAGCACCGTCACGTCGGGGGTGTAGCCGTTGAGGTACACCATGTCGGGCTTGGTCCGCAGCGCCTGGTCGATCTCGGAGCGAAACGTGGTCTTGTCCTTGTCGTAGATGACCGCGCCCACCATCTCCGAGCCGCCCTTGGTCAGGATCTCGCGCAGCCGGTTCTGCGACGGGAGCGCGAACGGAGTCTGCGCCCCGAGCACGAAGACGCGCTTGACCTTGAGCCAGAGCAGGAAGTCGCCGAGCTTGCCGATCTGGAGGTGGGTGTTGGGCTGGGTGCGGATCAGGTAGCCCTGGTGCGGGAGCTGGGTGATGGAGTCGGAGCCCGAGACGGTGGTGAGGAAGGTCTTCGACTCCCAGCAGAGCGGCGCCACCGCGGTGGTCACCGCGGAGGCCCACGTCCCCATGATCGCCGCGACCCGGTCCACGTCGATCAGCTTGCGGGCCGCGCGCACCGCGGCCTCGGGGTTGGTCTGGTCGTCCTCGCTCGCCAGCTCGACCTGACGCCCGAGGATGCCGCCCGCCGCGTTCACCTCCCCGACTACCCACTCCATGGCCCGTCGCATCGGCGGCCCGTAGCTGCCGCCCGCGCCGGTCAGCGGCGTCAGCGTGCCGAGGCGGATCGGCGCGCCCTGGGCCCGCGCGCGCGGCGGCAGCGCGAGGGCGCCGGCGGCCGCGGCGGCGGAGGTGAGCAGCGTGCGTCGGGAGAGGCGGGTCTCGCTCATGGATCGGGCCTCCGGGCTCCGAAGATGGCGCCAGTATGCCTCATCGCGCCGCCTCCGAGCCTCCGAGAAAGATGCGGCGCACCTCCGGATCGGCGGCGAGGGCCGCGGCGGGCCCGGTGCGGCTGTTGCGCCCGTCCACCAGGATGTAGCCGCGCTGGGCGATGGCGAGCGCCTGGAGCGCGTTCTGCTCGACCATGACGATGGCGACGCCCTCGCGGTGGATGTCCGCGATGGTCTCGAAGAGCCGCTCGGCGGCCAGCGGCGCGAGCCCCGCGGACGGCTCGTCGAGGAGCAGCACGGTGGGCTCGACCATGAGGGCCATCGCCATCGCGAGCACCTGCCGCTGCCCGCCCGAGAGCGTCCGCGCCGCGTGGCGCCGCTTCTCGGCGAGGACGGGGAAGCGCTCGAGGATCGCCGCGATACGGCCGCGCGCGCGCCGGGGCTCGAGGTAGCCGCCGATCTCGAGGTTCTCGCGCACCGTCATGGTCGGGAAGATGTTCTGCTCCTGCGGCACGAAGGCGACGCCGCGCGCGCTCACCTCGCGCGGGGGCAGCCCGTGGATGGGCCGCGCGTCGAGCAGCACGCGGCCGCGATGCGGCGTCAGCAGGCCCGCGATCACCTTGAGCAGGGTGGACTTGCCCGCGCCGTTGGGGCCGATGATGCTCACGATCTCGGCGCGGTCCACCTCGAGGCTCACGCCCTTCAGGATCTCGTCGGCGGGACCGTAGCCGGCGACGAGATCCTCCGCGGTCAGGAGGCCCACCGGCGCTGCCCCATGTAGGCCTCCTGCACGCGCGGATCCGCGGCCAGCTCCGCGAAGGTGCCCTGGGCCAGGTGGCGCCCCTCGGCCATCACCACGACCGGACGGCAGAGCCGGGCGATCACGTCCAGGTGGTGCTCGATGATCAGGAAGGTGATGCCGTCGTCGCGCAGGCGGAGCAGGTGCTCGCCGATCTCGCGCGCGAGGGTGGGGTTGACGCCCGCGATGGGCTCGTCGAGCAAGATCAGCTTCGGCTCGGTCATGAGGGCGCGACCGATCTCGAGCAGCTTCTTCTGGCCGCCGGAGAGCGCGGCGGCGGGATCGTTGAGCACGCGGGTGAGGCCGAGGCCCCGCGCCACCGCGAAGGCACGCTCGGTCAGCGCCGCCTCGCGCCGCGCGATCTCGCGGCGCCGGAACAGCGCGCGCCAGAGATGCTCGCCGGGCTGCCGATCGCCGTAGAGCAGGAGGTTCTCCAGGACCGAGAGGCGCGGGAAGCCGCGCGCGATCTGGAAGGTGCGAGTGAGGCCGCGCCGGGTGACCCGGTCGGCCGGCCAGCCGGTGATGTCCTCGCCGTCGAACACCACGCGGCCCGCCTGCGGCGGGATCAGGCCGGACACGCAGTTGAACAGCGTGGTCTTGCCCGCCCCGTTGGGCCCGATGAGGCCGGTGACGGTGCCCGGCTCGATGGTCAGGTCGACGCCGTCGAGCGCGCAGACGCCGTAGAAGTCGCGACGGAGTCCGGAGATCTGGAGCAGCGGCATGCCGCACCCTAGCACGTCGGGGCGCGGGTGAGGCGAGGGTGTGGCTAGCGCCGGCCCTTCAGGAGCCAGTCCACCGCGGCGGCCCCGTCGGTCCCTTCACTGTCGGCGGCGCTCGACTCGGCGGGGCGAGTCGCCGCCGGGACGGCCGGGGTGGCCGCGGTGGCGGGTTGCGACGGGCGGGTCGCGTCGGGCGCTCGCCCACCGGGCTCGGCCGGAGCGCTGCCACGCCCGTTCGTCGCGGCGGGCCGCGGCGAGGGCTCGACGGCCTGGGCGCGTGCGGGCTCGGAGCGCGGGGCCGGCCGCCCCTCGGAGAGCGACGGCGGCGCCGGCTTGGTCGGGGCCGCCGAGCTCGGCGGCACGACGGCGCTCGGCTTCGAGCCCGAGTGCTCGACCGCGCGGGGTTCCGCGCTCGGCGGGCTGCTCGCGAGGGCCGGCTTGGCCGGCCCCTGCTCGCTCGCCGAGCTGCCGGCGGTGCTCTTCACGCGCGGCTCCGCGCGCGCCGGCCGCCGCGCGCCCTCGTCCACGAGCACCTCCACCGTGCGGGCGAGCCGCTTGCCGTGCGCGACCTGGTAGACGACCTTGACCTGGCCGCCCGGGCGAATGTCCTCGAACCAGCCTTCCTTGGTGCCGATCATGATCCGGGTGTTGCGGGTCACGAGCAGCGGAATCACCCCGCCGCCGAACGGACCCGAGTTGACGTGGATGGTGTTGGCTTCCACCTTCGAGACCCAGCCGATCGTCTCGCCGTCGGGCTGGTCCCGATCGACGGTCATGGTGTCCGACGGATCGGCGGGCCACAGCATGAAGATGACCACGGCCAGGAGCACGACGCTCCCGACCGCGGCCATCAGGGAGAGTAGCCGGTTGTTGCCAGGTGCCACGTGTCTACTCGTCGAGAAGCCCCTTGATCGCGTTGAACACCGGGTTCTCGTTCTGGCCGGACTTGGCGGGGGTGGCCGCGCCGGGGGCCGCCGCGGTCCCGACGTACTTCCGCACGCAGTCGTACTGCTCCCAGCCCTTGAGCGGGTAGTTCAGGTCGACGACCTTCCACTTCGGGTGGCCATTCTGCAGGAGCCACGGCATCTGCCGCGACAGGGTCTGGGCGAAGCGGCCCACGTTGTCGCAGTCCTTGCGGCGGAAGTCGAAGGAGACCAGCACCGCCTTCACCGCCACGCTGTTGATCGGGGTCCGCTGCCACTCGTAGACGTTGGCGGGGATCTCGGCGCGCGGGTAGAACTCGGTGATGCTCTTGTTGGTGATGGGGATCAGCTCGAGCCCGTCCTTCTCGGTCACGTCCTCCTTGAGAAGCTTCACCGGGTAGCCCGCCACGTAGAACATCGCGTCGATGCGACCCGCCTTGAGCTCGCCGAGCGCCTCGCCGGTGTCGATCGGCACCATCTCGCTCGGCGCCACCTCGGAGAGCTTGAAGAGGAGCCGCGCGGTGAGGTACGTACCGCTGCCGTCGCGGCCGATGGCCACCCGCTTGCCGGCCAGATCGTCGAAGTCGCGGATGCCCTTGCGGCCGAGCACGTGCACTTCCTCGTTGTAGAGCGGGAAGACCATCCGCGTCTTCTTGGCGATGCGCTGCAGGGTCGGGTCCGACTGCACGCGCGCCACGAAGGCGAGCACGTCGGACTGGACGATGCCCATCTGCACGCCCGGCCGCTGGTAGACCGCGAAGATGTTCTCGATCGAGCCCTTCGACGTGTGAACCGTGAGGTTCACCCCGGTGGGCTTGGTGAGCTTCTGCAGATCGAGCCCGAACTGGTAGTACGTGCCCTTGTCGCTGCCGGTGATGATGCCCATGTCCTCCGCGGCCGGGCAGAGACTCGCGGCGATCAGGATGAGCAGGATGGCTACCGAGCAATGAATGATGAACTTCGTCACTGGTTGTTCTCCTCTAGGCGAGAGTTTCCCCACCGCCTTCTCGGGGCAAGCCCTGTACCAGTCGCCGAAGTCGAATGAAAGCGCGGAGTTACCGCCAACCCCAAGACCCTTGCATGGAGAGGCACCCTGCACTACTGGATAATTCCCTACCCAACGTGGCCGCTGTCGGCCACCGCGAGCGGCTGGCCACCGCGCCCGCCGCCACCCCCGGGCTCCGGATAGGGAAGCGCGGGGCAGCAAACATGCCATAGCCACACCGGCCAGTCAACTGTGCTAGCGCTCCGCGTCAATCCCTTGCGCGGGCCCGGCGGGCGGCGTAGAGTCCCGCTTCCGGAGGGTCCATATGGCCGAGCGTCCGCTGCCGACCGAGAAGGAAGTCCGCGCGCTGATCCACGACCGCCGCAACTGGGGACGATGGGGCACGGACGACCAGCTCGGCGCGATCAACCTGATCACGCCGGCCAAGCGCGCCGCCGCCGCCCGCCTCGTGCGCACCGGCCGGAGCGTCTCGCTGAGCCGCCCGTTCCCCAAGGAGCCGGGGCTCAACAACGCGCTGCCCGCGCACCACTACATGCGCACGCTGCCGCGCGGCAAGGGCGGGTTCGCGGCCGACTACTACGGCATCTTCTACCACGGAGTGGCCTCCACCCACCTCGACGCGCTCTGCCACACCTGGGACGAGCACGCGATGTGGAACGGGCGCGATCCGAAGAAGGAGATCACCTTCGACGGGGCGACCTTCGGATCGGTCGAGCACTGGGCGGAAGGCATCATCACCCGCGCGGTGATGCTCGACGTGCCGCGCCACCGCGGGGTCGCGTCGGTGACCGAGGAGCGCCCGGTGCACGGCTGGGAGCTGGAGGACATCGCGCGGGCGCGCGGCGTGCGGCTCGAGCCGGGCGACGCGGTATGCGTGTACGCGGGCCGCGAGGCCTGGCAGGCCGCGAACCCGGAGCGGCCCTACGGGCGGCCCTTCGGGATGGGCCCCAACGAGCGGCCCGGCCTGCACGTCTCCTGCCTCGAGTTCCTGCGGGATCACGACGTGAGCGTGCTGGTGTGGGACATGCTCGACCATCTCCCGGTGGGCTACGATATTCCCTGGGCGGTGCACGCCGCGCTCTTCGCCTACGGGGTGGCGCTGGTCGACAACGCGCTCCTCGAGCCGCTCGCCCGCGCCTGCGCCGAGGAGCAGCGCGACGAGTTCATGCTGATCGTCGCGCCGCTCGTGGTGGTGGGCGGCACCGGGTCGCCCGCAAATCCGCTCGCGGTGTTCTGAGCGCTCAGGCGAGGCGGTACTTCTTCTCGGCCCCCGGGGCGAGGGTCATGCCGTGGCCCGGGCGATCCGGGATCAGGAAATCGCCGTGGTCCATGACCGGCATCTCGGCGAAGAGATCGTCGGGCACCCAGTCGATCCACTCGACCAGGAAGCCGTTGCTGAGCGCGCCGGCCACCTGCAACGACAGCTCGTGCACCACGTGAGGTGACACCGCGATCTGGTGGGCGGCGGCGAGCCGTCCGATCTTGAGCGTCTCGCTGAAGCCGTTGGCGCGGCAGATGTCGGGCATCAGGTAGCGCGCCGCGCGCCGCTCGATGAGGTCGCGGAACTCGAAGCGGGTGTAGTTGTTCTCCCCGGTGGCCACCGGGATGTCGATCCGGGCCGCGACCTCCGCGCAGGCCGCGAGGTCGTCGGCGAGCACCGGCTCCTCGTACCAGACCAGATCGAGGTCGGCGAGCATCCGCGCCTGGCGGATGTTGCCGAGCACGTCGAGCTTCTGGTTGACGTCGACCATCAACCGCACGCCGCCGCCCACCGCCTTCTTCACCGCCTCCACCCGGGCCCGGTTCGCGCGCGGATCGGGATGGTGGATCTTCATCTTGTAGTAGCGGCAGCCGCGCGCGACGTAGGCCTGCGCCTCGCCGACGAGGTCCTCGAGCGCGTAGCTCGGCCAGCCCCCGCTGCCGTACGCCGCGACCCGATCGGTCACCGCGCCCCACAGCTTGTAGAGCGGCAGCCCCGCGGCCTTGCCCGCGATGTCCCACAGCGCGATGTCGAGCGCGCTCAGCGCGTAGGCGGCGATGCCCTGGCGCTTGATGCCGCGGTCCGCGCGATACATGCGCTCCCAGAGCCGCTCCACGAAGAGCGGATCCTGGCCGATCAGCAGGGGAGCGAGCCGGGTGACCAGGTAGGCCTCGATGGACTCCACGCCACCGCCGCCGAAGGCCAGCGTGTAGCCGAGCCCGCTGACGCCCTCGTCGGTGTGGACGTGGGCCACCACGAGGCTGTGGTAGGGGAAGTCGAGCGCGATCGGCTTGCGGGTCGGGATGCGCAAGACGGCGGTGTCGATGGCGGTGATTTTCATGGCCGCATCCTAGGGCGGCCGGGCGCGGGAGCGCAATGGGCCCGGTGGGTAGCGGGTTGCCCTAACTGAGGCCGCGCGTTTCTCTCCGCGCCCGGCTGCTTCCGCGCAATTGCTGCCGCGGTCGAGCGGGTCGCCACAAGTGCCTGGAGTAGCACGCGTTTTCGGTCATCCTCGCGTGGCACGGCCTTCGCTATTCCCACCACGGCATGAGCCGCTCGTCGAGCCCCGAGTCTGCCCCGCCGCAGGGCCGGCGCATCGCGATCGTGCTGCTGATCCTGCTGCTGATCGCGCTGCCGCTCTATCTCTGGCCGCTGCGTGGAAGTGGGACCGGGCTGCCCGGAGCCGCCGCGCACTCCGGCCTTCCGCGCGATCCTCGCGACGCCTCTGCGGTAGCGCAAATCCCCGCCGACGTCTGGGACGGATTGATGGACGACGGGCGATCGGGCCACAGGGGAAAGGAAGGCCAGCGGCCGGGCAACCTCACCCGCATCGCCCAGCTCGACGTTCCCGGCGCCGGCTCGGTGGACACCGGCTCCGGCGGTGTCTCGTCGCTGTGGCCGCGCGACACGCTGTCGCGCTCGTTCGGTGCACTCGACACTGGAGACCGGGGAGATGGGAGCGGCGGTGGCACGGGCGACACGCCGTCGTCGCCGACTCAGTTTCTCGCGGGCCCGTCCGGCAATCAGGGCTCAGGCGGCGGATCCGGTGGCGGGTGGAACGGCGGCTACTCGGGTGGTGGTGGCGGCTTCGGTCCGATTACAGGTGGCGGCGGTGCGGGTGGTTCGGGCGGCGGCGGTCCGTTTCTCGTCGGCGATCCCGGTGATTCGAGCGCGCCTGCGCCGACTCCGGAGCCGACGACGATTCTCCTCGTCGGATCGAATCTCGCCCTGCTCGGCGCGGCCGCGTGGAGACGGCTTAGCACTATGAAGGAGGGCACGCCTATCGGGTGACAAAAAATGGAGGCGGCGGCAACCAGCTTTTGGCTTCGAGCCCCCCGCAGTTACTGATAAGTGCACGCCAGCATTGCAGTCCTTCGATGGCATACCCGTTGCGTAGTTCCCGGTTTGTAGCGCAAATCCTTCGAGGAGTGCAAACCGTGAATGTCCTGGTGCTTGACGAAACGATGGAGCTATCGGCCCCGGTCCGCGAGCTGTCGAGTAACGGCGGCTGGGAGCCGCATTTCGTAGGGTCGCTGCACGAGCTGGAGCTGGCGGTGCAAGCGCACGGGCGGCCGGCGCTGACGGTGGTGAATTTGCAGCCGCCGCTGACGGCGTGGGAGTTGGGGCAGCGGCTGCGGGGGCTGGGGCTGGAGAGCCCGGTGGTGGTGCTGGGGGCGGCGGGGCACGAAGGCGCGGCGCCGGCCCTGGCGGGGGTGCAGTGGCTGGAGCGGCCGAGCGGGGAGGCGGAGCTGACGGCGGCGCTGGAGCGGGTGGTGAGCCGGCTGGGGCTGGGGGGGCGCAGCAGTGCGGGCAGCCGGGCGGCGGGCCACGGGCTGGTGGGGCAGTCGGCGCAGCTGGGGGAGGTGCTGGGGAAGATCGAGAAGGTGGCGCCGGGGGATGCGAACGTGTGCATCTCGGGGGAGTCGGGGACGGG
>DASZJM010000436.1:0-1884 GCA_035948165.1 Candidatus Methylomirabilota bacterium | reverse complement strand
TCCCGGTCGAAGCGCGCCGGGGATGTGCGCTGCACGAACTGGTGGACAACCTGCACGAAGCGCTCGGGGTCCGTGTGGTGGGGAAAGTGTCCCGCCTCGTCGAAGATCTCCAACTCGCTCCCGGGCAGCGCGGCATGGGCGAGGCGGCCGTGCCCGAGTGGGATGATCGCATCGCGGCGGCCCCACACGACAAGGGTGGGCACCCCCTCGGCCAGGTAGGCCCGGTCCAGCATGGTGATCACCTGGCCGCGCCAGTCGATGCCAGAGCGCAGGGTCCGCAAGATCGCCCGGCGCGCTTCTGTGTTCGGCAGCGCGTCGAAGACGGCCAGGATCTCCTCGGCGTCACGGCCCAGTGCGGTGTCGAACAGACGGAGGAGGCCGGCGCTCAGGCGGCTGGCAAAGCGCACGGGTGGCAGGCCGAGGAGCGGCATCAACGTCTCGGCACCGGGCACGGCCGCGAGGCGGAGCAAGGGGCTCACGGTGCGCCCGATTCCCCCGCTCCCTACCAGCACCAGACGCTCGCAACGTTCGGGAAACTGATAGGCGAACTGCGCCGCCACCCCGCCACCGAGGGAGTGGCCGACGACGGTCACCCGCTCCACCTCCAGCATCGTCAGCAGGTCGCGCATACCGTTGGCGAACCCCGCGATCGTGTAGTCGGCACGTGGCTTCTCCGAGCGCCCGTGTCCGAGGAGGTCAGGGGCGATCACCGTGTAATGCGCCGCCAACTGATCGACGACCGGCCTCCACGTGTCCGAGCTGTCGCCGATGCCGTGGATCAACAGCAGAGCCGGCCCGCTGCCAGCCTGGACGTAGGCGCGGCGGTACCCGTGCACCGTGACGTAGCGCACGCTGAATGCACCCTCTCGCCGGACCCCGGCGCGGAATCGGATCTGCGCGGGATCGACCGCCCTCCGCTCGATCGGCTCAGCCGGCCCCGCTCGCTCCATTTGGACCTCCCGATCGTCCGCTGGTCGCCCGATCGTCCGCGTTGGCAGTGAGGTCACGCTAGAGAGCGCGTGTATCGGCCTGGTATCGACCACGTAAACGGTGGATGAACGCAGCGCGATGCGTGCGCTACGAGAAGGGTCCGCTGCGGAGCAGGCGCACCATCTCGATGGCGGTGAGGGCGGCCTCGCGACCTTTGTTCGTCTCGTCGGGCGCCGAGCGCTCGAGCGCCTGGTCGAGCGTGTCGGTCGTGAGGACACCGAAGACCACGGGGACACCGGTGTCGAGCTGCACGCGCTGGATCCCCGACGCACACTCCCCTGCCACGAAGTCGTAGTGGCCCGTCTCCCCGCGGATGACAGCGCCCAAGCACAGGACCGCGTCGACCTTCCCGGCGAGTGCAAAGCCGCGGGCCACCAGCGGCAGCTCGAACGCCCCCGGCGCCCACGCGACCGTGACGTCGCGGCGATCGGTGCCCGCCTCGAAGAACGCGTCGAGCGCGCCGTTGAGGAGACGCAGCGTGATGCCGCCGTTGAACAAGGCGCACGCGGCGCCCACCCGCAACCCGATCCCGTTGTGCTCGCCGCGCAGCGACGTGCCCACCCGTGCCGCGACGTCGTCGAAGGCTCCCTCGGGCAGGGCGATGATGTCAGAGCCGGCCATCAGGTGGTGCGGCGTGAGGTGGTGAGGGTCACGCCCTCACTGTGTCACAGGACGTCGTCGAGGCCGTGCAGAAGGTGGCCCATGCGCTCCCGCTTCGTGCGCAGATAGGCGATGTTCTCCGGGTTGGCGGACGTCTGCAGGGGGACCCGCTCGGTGATGTCGAGACCGAAGCCCTCGAGGCCCCCGTACTTGACCGGATTGTTGGTCATGAGGCGCATGGTGGTGACCCCGAGGTCCACAAGCATCTGGGCGCCGATGCCGTACTCGCGGCTG
>DASZJM010000435.1:0-13419 GCA_035948165.1 Candidatus Methylomirabilota bacterium | reverse complement strand
CCCTCCACACCGGCCGCCTCGTGCCGGTCTACGGGCTCACCCGCGGGCTCACCGCGCGGCCGATGCGACGGCTGATGCGGCGCCTGGTCGACACCTACGTCGACGGCCTCGACGATCCCGTGCCGGACGCCCTGCGCGCGCGCCACCACCTCGAGCTCCTGAGCGTGGCCCTACGGGCCGGCCACTTCCCGAAGACCGACGCGGACTACGCCTCGGCGCGGCGCCGGCTCGTCTACGACGAGTTCCTGCTGCTGCAGCTCGGCCTCGCCATCCGCCGTCACCGGCAAGGCCGGCAGCCCGGCGTGGCCATGAACCCGCCCGGGGCGCTGGCCCGCCGCCTGCTCGCGTCGCTGCCGTTCGCGCTCACCCCCGCGCAGGAGCGGGTGTGGCGCGACATCCGCATGGACATGGCCGCGCCCTACCCGATGAACCGGCTGCTCCAGGGCGACGTGGGCTCGGGCAAGACGGTGGTCGCGGCGCTCGCGATCCTCACCGCGGTGGAGTCCGGGTACCAGACCGCCCTGATGGCGCCCACCGAGATCCTCGCCGAGCAGCACCTCATGACCCTGACCCAGCTACTCGAGCCGCTCGCGGTCGCGGTCGCGCTGCTCACCAACGCGGTGAAGGGCAAGGCGCGGGAGCGGGTGCAGGCCGGGACCGCGGACGGCAGCATCGGGTGCGTGGTGGGCACGCACGCGCTGGTGCAGGGGGACGTGCAGTTCCGCCGCCTCGGTCTCGCGGTGGTGGACGAGCAGCACCGCTTCGGGGTGAACCAGCGCGCGACCCTCCGGCGCAAGGGCGAGAGCCCCGACGTGCTCGTGATGACCGCGACCCCGATCCCGCGCACGCTCGCGCTCACCCTCTACGGCGACCTCGAGGTCTCGGTCATCGACCAGCTCCCGCCGGGGCGCAAGCCGGTGGTCACCAAGGCGCGCACCGAGTCGGCGCGCCGGGAGATCTACCGCTTCCTGCGCGAGCAGGTGCACGAGGGGCGGCAGGTCTACGTGGTCTATCCCCTGGTGGAGGAGTCGGAGGCGCTCGATCTCCGCGCGGCCACCGAGATGGCCGCGCGCCTGCAGGGCGAGGTCTTCGCCGATCTGCGGATCGGCCTGCTCCACGGGCGTATGGCCTTCGCGGAGAAGGACCGGGTCATGCGCGAGTTCAAGGCGGGCGCCATCCACATCCTGGTGTCGACGACCGTCATCGAGGTGGGCATCGACGTGCCCAACGCCTCGGTGATGCTCATCGAGCACGCGGAGCGCTTCGGGCTCTCCCAGCTCCACCAGCTCCGCGGGCGGGTCGGGCGCGGCCCGTGGAAGAGCTACTGCATCCTGCTCTCCGGCGCCGCGTCCGAGGACGCCCGGCGGCGCCTCGACGCGATGACCGCCACCGGCGACGGCTTCAAGATCGCGGAGGCGGATCTCTCGCTGCGGGGCCCGGGTGACTTCTTCGGCACCCGCCAGTCGGGCCTGCCCGAGTTCCGCGTCGCCGACCTGATCCGCGACGCGGCCGCCCTCGAGGCCGCGCGCCGCGACGCGGTGACCCTCGTCCGCGAGGACCCCCAGCTCGTCGCCCCCGAGCACCGCGCCCTCCGCACCGCGCTCCTCCAGCGCTGGCGCGGCAAGCTCGACCTGGCGGGCGTGGGCTGATGCGGGCCCGCCGGTGGCGCGCGGTCGGCTGCGCGCTCGCCCTCGGAGCCGCCGCCGCGCCCGGGCCCGCGTCGGCGCAGGACAGCGCCGAGGTGGCCCGCGCGCGCCAGGTGCTCGAGTACTACCAGGCGTGCGAGCGGACGCGCCACTTCGCCCCGTGCTGGAGCCTCCTCTCCGCCCGCGCGCAGGCCGAGTGGAGCCGGCAGGGGCGCGGCACCGTGGACGAGTACGCCCAGGCGAGAGGCGCGGGCGAGCCGCGCTTCACGGACTTCCGGGTGCTCCGGATCCGGCGGAGCCCGGCGCGGGTGGTGTTCGTGGTGGAGGCGAGCGGTGGTCCCGCCGCGAGCCCCATCTGGGAGCGGGTGGAGTACGCGCTGCTGCGCGAGGGCGGGCAGTGGCGAGTGGACGGGCGGCGGGTCGGCGCCTCCGAGACGTCGCCGTGAGCGCCCCGGGCCCGGCCCGCTGATGCGGGTGCTCGCGGGCGATCTCAAGGGCCAGCGGCTCACCACGCCGCGCGGGCGCACCACGCGGCCGACCGCGGACCAGGTGCGCATCGCCTGCCTCGACACCCTGATGCCGTTCCTCGCCCGCGGCCCCTTCCTCGACCTGTTCGCGGGCGCGGGCGGGGTCGGCATCGAGGCGCTCTCGCGGGGCGCGCCGTCCGCCGTCTTCGTCGAGCAGGACGGCGCGGCCCTGCGCGCCCTGCGCGACAACGTCGAGCGGCTCGGCCTCGGCGCGCGCGCGCGGGTGCTGCGCGCCGACGCCGCGCGCGGGGTCGGCGATCTCGCGGCGGCCGGGACGCGCTTCGCGGTGGTCTTCCTCGATCCGCCCTACGACGCGCCCCGCGCCGCGGCCGCGCTCGAGGCGGTGGCGACCGGACACGTCCTCCAGCCCGACGCGGTGGTCGTGCTCCAGCACCGCACGAAGACGCCGCCGCCCGATTCGCCCGGCGTGCTCTCGCTCTGGAAGGCGCGGCGGTTCGGCGACACGACCTTGACTTTCCTGACGCCGAAGGTAGACTGATCAGCGTTTTCGGACGTTTCCACAACGGTTGACCGGGGGCGGCGCGTGGGCAAGCGAGCGGTGTATCCGGGGATGTTCGATCCGATGCACAACGGGCATCTGGATCTCATCGAGCGCAGCCTGCGCATCTTCGACGAGCTGATCGTCGCGGTGGTGGCGAATCCGTCGAAGGAGCCGCTGTTCACCGCCAAGGAGCGCCTCGAGCTGATCGACGAGTGCACCACCGGCATCGGGATGGGCCGGATGCGCATCACCTCGTTCGACGGGCTCCTGATCGACCTGGTCGATCGCGAGGGCGCCGACTGCGTGGTGCGCGGGCTGCGCGCGGTCTCCGACTTCGAGTACGAGTTCCAGATGGCGCTCATGAACCGCAAGCTGCGCCACACGGTGGAGACCGTTTTCATGATGCCGCACGAGCGCTACACCTACATCTCCTCGCGCCTCATCAAGGAAGTGGCGTCGCTCGGAGCGCCGATCACCGGCATGGTGCCGCCGCCGGTCGAGGAGCGCCTCACCCAGAAGTTCTCCCACTCCCGCTGAGAGAGGACCCCATGCTCGCCGATCGGATGAAGACCCTTGCCCCCTCGCCGACCCTCGCCATGCAGGCCAAGGCCCGGGCCATGCGCGCGCAGGGCATCGACGTGATCTCCTTCGGCGCGGGGGAGCCCGACTTCGATACGCCCGCCCGCATCAAGGCCGCCGCGATCCGCGCGCTGGAGAGCGGCCAGACCAAGTACACCGAGGTGGGCGGGATCTCCGAGCTGCGCGCCGCGGTCTGCCAGAAGTTCAAGCGCGATCACGGGCTCGAGTACGCCCCGGACGAGGTGACCGTCTCCTGCGGGGCGAAGCACACCCTCTACAACATCGTGATGGCGCTCGTGAACCCGGGCGACGAGGTCCTGATCCCGAGCCCCTACTGGGTCTCGTACCCCGAGCAGGTGCGCCTCCTCGGCGGCGTCCCGGTGCCGGTGCTCACCCACGAATCGACCGGGTTCGATCTCGATCCGGCCGCGCTGCGGGCCGCCGTCACCGCCCGCACCAAGCTGATCGTGCTCGACAGCCCGGGGAACCCGACCGGGGCGGTCTTCTCCGCGGAGGCGCTCGCGCAGGTGGCGCGCCTCGCGATCGAGCGCGACCTCTGGGTGATCTCCGACGAGTGCTACGAGTCGCTCACCTACGAGGGTCGCCACGTCTCGATCGCGTCGCTCTCGCCCGAGATCAAGGCGCGCACCATCGTGGTCAACACCTGCTCGAAGGCCTACGCG
The DNA here is from genome assembly GCA_035948165.1 of Candidatus Methylomirabilota bacterium. Lineage (GTDB taxonomy): Bacteria > Methylomirabilota > Methylomirabilia > Rokubacteriales > CSP1-6 > CAMLFJ01. The sequence goes on along the minus strand of DASZJM010000435.1, from coordinate 9,482 downwards.
ATGACCGGCTGGCGCATCGGCTACGCGGCGGGCCCGAAGCCGATCATCCGGGCGATGACCGACGTGCAGAGCCAGGTGACGTCCAACCCGACCTCGGTGGCCCAGTGGGCCGCGGTGGAGGCGCTCGGCGGGCCCCAGGACGAGGTGGCCAAGATGGCGGGGGAGTTCGACCGCCGGCGCCGGGTCATCGTGGCCGCGCTCAACGCGATCCCGGGAGTGCGCTGCGTGATGCCCAAGGGCGCGTTCTACGCGTTCCCCAACGTGTCCGGCCTCTTCGGCAAGCGCGCCAAGGGCGGCGTGCTCCGCGGCTCCGCGGACGTGTGCGCGTTCCTGCTCGACGAGGCCCGCATCGCCACGGTGGCCGGCGTCGACTTCGGCTCCGACGCCCACATCCGGCTCTCGTACGCGACCTCGCTCGAGACCATCACCGAGGGGCTGCGCCGCATGGACGCCGCGGTCCGCACCCTCGAGGGCGCCTAGCATGAAGATCGAAGGCTCCGCCGACATCCCGGCCGCGCGCGACAAGGTCTGGGCCGCGTTCCTGGATCCCGCCATCCTGGCCCAGGCCCTGCCCGGGTGCGAGAAGCTCGAGGCGATCGGGCCGAACGAGTACAAGGCCACCATGAAAGTGGGCGTCGCCGCGATCAAGGGCACGTTCGACGGCAAGGTCAAGCTGAGCGACCTCGAGCCGCCCCACCGCTACCGCATGGCGGTGGAGGGAAGCGGAGGACCGGGCTTCGTCCGCGGCGAGGCGGGCATGCAGCTCTCCGACGTGGACGGCGGCACCCGGGTGAGCTACGACGCGGACGTGCAGGTGGGCGGGCTCATCGCGAGTGTCGGCCAGCGCATGCTGGGCGGCGTCACCAAGATGATGCTCGACCAGTTCTTCACCCGCATGACCGAGCTGCTCACCGCGCAGAAGGCGTAAAGGACCGCCACGGCGTCGGCGCTCCTGCTGGCGGGCCTGCTCTCGATCGCGGCCGCCGCCCCGCAACCGGTGGCGGGAGACTGCGCCGGAGGCTCACCCGACCAGCCGTCGCACTGCATCTACCGCGCCGCCTTCCCCAGCACCGGCCTCGTCTCCCGTTGCCGCACCGACCGTGACTGCCGGGTCGGCTACTACTACGGCGATCCCGAGAAGCCGGTCTGGCTCGAGCCCCCGCCCGGCGTCGCCACCCTGCCGCGCCCCGAGGTGATCTGGCACGAGGCCACCTTCGCGGAGGTCCGATTCGAGATGGACCCCGCGCGGCATCTCTCGTACTTCTTCGAGGCGAAGCGCCGGCGGCTCTCCGCCCCCCAGCCCGACGTGCTGAGCGTGGACACCCGGCGCCTGCTGATGGCGCAGCTGGACGGGCGCGCGATCGCGGTCCGGCAGATCTTCTCCGCCCGCGAGGTCGCCCGCATCGAGCGCGCCTGGGCGCCGGGCCTTTCGCTTCGCGAGGCGCTCACCGCGATCCACTTCGATCTCGACGGGCGCCTCACGATTGCCTGGCGGCCGGGCCGCGGGGCGGAGGCGATCACCGAGCGGATCTCGATCCCCAGCATCCCGCGCTGAGGGCGCCCGGCGCGGCGGCTAGGCGGAGTGCGCGGCGGCGGCCGGCGACGGCGGGCGCAGCGGCAGCGTGAACGGCAGCGTGAGGAAGACGACGAGGCCCACGACGGTGAGGGTGAGGCGGACGCCGCCCCAGTCGCTCAGCAGGCCGTAGGCGAAGGGCGACAGCGCGGAGGCGCCGACGCCGAGCGTGTAGAAGATCGCGTAGCTCCGCGCGCGGCGGTCGCTCGAGACCAGGTCGGCCACCGTGCCGTAGAGGACCGACGAGGTGCCGTTGAGCGCGACGCCGAGGGGCGGCAGCGCGAGCAGGCACGCGCCGAGCGGCAGGGTCAGCAGCAGCAGGATGCCGACGCCGGTGGCGGCCTCGGTGATGACCACGGTGCGGATCACGCCCACGCGATCGGCCAGGGCCCCGCACGCGAACTTGCCGATGGCGCCCCCGATGAAGACCAGCATCAGCGCGAGCCCCACCGAGGGCACGGTGGCGCCCTTGGCGATCAGCAGGAAGGGCAGGAAGGTGAGGAAGCCGGTCCGCGTCGAGTTGTCGATGATGTGGATGGCGGAGAGCGCGCTGTAGGCGCGCCCGTCGCGGATGCCCCACCCAGTCGCACGCGGGCTCTCCGCGCTCACGCGCGCGGGCGCCTCCGCCCGTCCCGCGCCCAGGCGCGCGAGCAGCACCAGGATGAGGCCCGCGGCCAGCAGCCCGACCACCGCGTAGACCTCCACCGCGCGCCGCCAGCCGAGCCACGGCAGCGCCAGCGCCACCGCGGCGGGGACCGCGACCTTGCCGAGGTCGCCCGAGAAGTTGTAGGTGCCGAGCGCGGTGCGGCGTGGCCCGGTCTCGTAGGCCTGCGACACGAGCGAGGAGGAGAGCGGGTGCTGGCAGCCCGAGCCGAGCCCGCCTACCGCGAGGCAGACGAGGAGGGCGAGGAACCCGCCGGTGAGCCCGGCGGCCAGGAAGCCGAGCGCGGTCACCGCGGTGCCCGCCGCGAGCAGGCGCGCCTCGCCGCGACGCTCCGCGAGGATGCCGGCCGGCACCTGGAAGCTCGCCATCCCGCCGGTGTAGAGGGTCTTGAGCAGGCCGACCTGGGCGAAGCTCAGGCCGAACTCGGTGGCCCACACCGGCAGCAGGATGTAGAGGATGTCGGAGAAGCCGTCGTGGACGAAGTGCGCCCCGCAGGCGGTCGCGAGGATGGCGCGGGCGCGGCGACTCATCGCCCGCGATTGTTTCACATCCGCGCGGACGCGGGCAAATCGAGGCGGGCCGGCGTCGGGTGCCCCAGCAGCATGCGGAACATCATGACGTGGGAGACCACCAGGGCCGGCACGATGAACGTCGGGATGTAGTAGGCGGCGCCGAGCTGCACGTTGTGGGTGAGCCCCTGGTAGAACGCGTTGACCAGGTCGAGCAGCCCGATCACGTTGAAGAGCCAGGTCAGCGGGATCGCCACGCGCGGCAGCGGAGCGCGCAGCGCCACGAGCGCGGCGAGGGCGAGCACGCCGGCCAGGAGATCGCCGTAGCCGGCGCCGGCCGCGAAGGCGGCCGGGAGCGTGCCGCCGACCACCGTCGGCACCAGGAACACGAGGCCCATGTGGCGCGTGGCGTGGAGCACCAGCAGCGGCTGGAGCGCGCGGTCCACCGGCAGCGCGGCGAGGCGCGGGCTCACGTACCAGCGCGCGATCAGGGTGAACAGCACGAAGCTCAGGAGCACCTGGAAGCCGAAGATCTGCTGGATCGTCATGGACTCCTCCTGGCGGCGGCCGGGGCCGGCGCTCGCCACGCCCCGAAGTGGACCGCCGCGACGTTGACGAGGCCCATCGCCACCAGCGCGCCGCCCATCGCGGCGAAGATCCCGGCGAGGCCGGCGCCGAGCCAGCGGGCGGCGAGCCAGCCCCCGGCCGCCGCGATCACGAGCCGGATCACCGAGGAGAGGAGCGGCCAGAGCAGGCGGCCGGCTCCCTGCGAGGCGAAGTAGAGCGCGAGCCCGGCGCCGAAGAAACCGTAGCAGGGACCCACGAGGCGCAGGTAGCGCGTGCCGGCGGCCAGTACCGCGGGATCGCTCGTGAAGAGCCCGAGCCAGGCGTGGGGGAACAGGGCGGCGAGGATCCCGATGGTGCCGGTGACGCCGGCCGCCATCGCCGCGCCGACCCACGCCACCCGCTGGGCCCGCGCCCGATGGCCCGCGCCCATGCTGGTGCCGACCATGGTGACGAGACCCGAGCCCAGGCCGAAGACGATGGGGATCTGCAGATACTCGAGCCGCGCGCCGAGGCCATAGCCGGCGAGCGCGGTGGCGCCGAAGGGCCCGACCAGCCCGGTGAGGAGCACCACGGTCAGGTTGGTGAGGATCGTGTTCAGCGAGCCCGGGGCGCCCACTCGTAGGATCTCCCGGAAGAGCGGCCACCGCAGCCGGAGGCCGCGCGGTCGCACCAGGCTCCGGCCGGAGAGGAGAAAGCCGAGCAGCGCGAGGCTGCCCAGGCTGAAGGAGGCCACGCTGGCCGCCGCCGCGCCCGCGATGCCGAGACGGGGTAGCGGGCCCCAGCCGAGGATGAGGGCGGGGGAGAGGGCGAGGTAGAGGCATCCGCTGCCCACCATCACCGACGCGGGGAGCACCATGTTGCCGGTGCCGCGGATCACGCTGCCGAGCGTGTTGAAGAGCCAGTAGGCGAGCGCGCCGCCGAAGAGCACGCGCGAGTAGAGAGCGGCCGCCGCGAGCGCGGCGCCCTCGCCGCCCATCGCGTGGTAGAGCGCGGGGCCGCCCAGCTCGAGCAGCAGGGTGAACGCGGCGGCCATGATCACCGCGATCACGAGCGCGTGGACCACCAGGGCGTCCGCCTCCGCGCGGCGGCCTCCGCCGAGGGCGCGCGCCACCGCGGAGGCCACCCCGCCGCCCATGCCTCCCGCCGACATCGTCTGCATGAGCATGACGAGCGGGAACACCAGCGAGACGCCGGCGAGGGCGTCCGAGCCGAGCCAGCCCACGAAGACGGCGTCGAGGGTGCTCACGGCGGCCTGCAGCACCATGACCAGCACGTTGGGCGCGGCGAGCCGCAGCAGGGTCGGGGCCACCGGCCCCTCCAGCAGCCGTCGGGTGCGGGACGAGAGCGCGGGCGCGGCGGCGATCGCCGCCCCGGCCACGGCGGCTCCGCCCACCTAGCGGCCCACCGCCTGCTCGCCGCGCAGGGTCATGCACGTGCTGGAGGCCCGCGCGACCAGCCGCTCCTTGTCGTCCACCACGTCGCACTCGGTGAGCCCCACCGAGCGCCCGCCCTTCACCACCCGGCCGGTCGCGACCAGGCGCCCGGTGCGCACCGGCTTGAGGAAGTTGATCTTGAGCTCGAGGGTCGTGAAGGTCTCGCCCTCGTCGAGGGTGGCCGCGTAGGCGATCCCCATCGCGGCGTCCGCGATGTCGCACAGGATCCCGCCGTGGACGGTGCCCATCGGGTTGGCGTGGCGGCGGTCGGCGTCGAGGGCGACCACCGCGCGGCCGGGCTCGACCTCGGTGAGGGTGAAGCCGATGAGGCGGGCCACCGGCGGGGGCGGCGCCTCCCCGCGCTGGATCATCCGGATGCTGTCGAGGTGCTTGGCCATCGTCGACCTCCTGGCTCTCGAGGACTTGTGACTACTAAAATAATAGTGACTTGCTTCCATGTCAAGCGGGTCGGTATACTGGCCCCATGCCGAAGCGCTACAACCAGGCCTGCCCGGTGGCGAAGTCCCTGGAGGTGATCGGGGACCGCTGGACCCTGCTGGTGGTGCGCGATCTCCTGCAGGGCACCCGGCGCTTCCAGGACCTCCTCGGCACGCTGCCCGGCATCGCCCCCAACATCCTCTCCGCGCGGCTCAAGCTGATGGAGGAGCACGGGCTCATCGAGCGGGAGTTCTACTCCGAGCACCCGCCGCGGGCCCAGTACGTGCTCACCGGCAAGGGACGCGAGCTGGGCATGGTGGTGGGCGCGCTCGCCGCGTGGGGCGGCCGCCACGTGCACAAGCAGAGCAAGCTCGTGCACGCCGGGTGCGGGCACCCGGTCTCGGTCGGCTACTACTGTCCGGACTGCGGGGAAGGGGTGCGGGGCGCGGACGTCACCGTCACGCGGGTCCGATCTCGTCGAGGAACTCGAGCACCGCGCGGTTGAAGGCCTCCGGCTGGTCCCGGTTGGCGAAGTGGCCGGCCGGGGAGAGCAGCACGAAGCGCGCCTGCTTGACCTTCTTCTCCATCACCCGCATCGGCTGGAGCGACGGGTCCTCGTCCCCGCAGATCAAGAGCGTGGGCGCGGAGATCTCGGGCAGCCGCTCGGTGATGTAGTCCATCTGCAGCAGCGCCCGCAGCGCGTTGGCGTAGCCGATAGGGGTCAGCATCCGGTAGTAGTCGAAGATCTCCTGCCGCGCCCCCGGGTCGAGCTTGAGACGGCCCGCCACGTTCGGGTTGGAGGCGATGGCGAACTCGGCCATCGCGTCCATGCCGCCCTTGAGGGTGACCTCGATCGATTTCGCCCGCATCACCACGTTCTCCACCGAGAGTGGCAGGCCCGCGGCCGAGGAGGAGTCGACCACCACCAGGGCCCGCACCCGCTCCGGGTGGGCGAGGGCGAACCGCGTGGCGATCCCGCCGCCGAGCGACAGCCCGCCCACCACCGCGTGGGTGAGCCCCAGGTGGTCGAGCAGATCCTTCAGGTCGAGCACCCAGTGGCCGAAGGTGACCCGGGTGGGGTCGGCCGGGCTCTCCGAGCGGGCGTGGCCGCGGGGCTCCCAGAGGACGAGCCGGTGGTGCGCGGCCAGGGTGTGGACGTTGGGCCGCCACATGCCCGCGTTGCCGCCGATGCCGTAGGCCAGGAAGAGCGGGTCGCCGGTGCCGTGCGACTCGTAGTAGATGCGGACGCCGTCGGTCGTCGTGAAGTGCGCCACGGACTCCTCCCCGAGGGTTGTGGTAAAAGAGGGTTCTATGGAACGGTCGTTCGCCGAGGAAGTCAAGCAGCTTGCGCTCGGAGAGGGGCAGGTGCTGCGCGGCGAGGGCATCCTGGCCATCACCAAGGCCCTGCTCCAGGCCGGCGTCTCCTACGTGGGCGGCTACCCGGGCGCCCCCGTCTCGCACCTCCTCGACGTGCTCGCGGACGCCAACGAGTCGCTGCTGCGGCCGATGGGGGTCTACCTCGACGCCTCGGCCAACGAGGCGGCGGCGGCCGCCCTGCTCGGCGCGTCGATCAACTACCCGATGCGCGGCGCGGTGACCTGGAAGTCCATCGTGGGCACCAACGTGGCCGCCGACGCGCTCTCCAATCTGGCCTCGGCCGGGGTCATCGGGGGGGCGCTCATCGTGGTGGGGGAGGACTATGGGGCGGGCGCCAGCGTCATCCAGGAGCGCACCCACTCCTTCGCGCTCAAGTCGTCGCTGATCCTGATCGATCCGCAGCCGACGCTCCAGAACCTGGCCCGGATGGTGGAGGAGGGGTTCGGCCTCTCCGAGGCCTCCAATCTTCCAACCGTCATCAGTCTACGGATACGCGCCGCCCACATGCGGGGCAGCATGGTATGCCGCGACAACGTCCGTCCCGCGATCGGCATGAGCTCGCGGCTCGAGCGCCACTCGTTCGACTACGGCCGGCTGAGCCACCCGCCCTCGACCTACACGCAGGAGGCGCAGAAGTTCGAGCGCCGCCTGCCCGCCGCGCAGCGCTACGTGGTGGCGCGCGGGCTCAACGAGGTGCGGCCCGGCGAGGACAAGCGCCTCGGCATCATCCTGCAGGGCGGGCTCACCCCGACCGCGCTCCGCGCGCTCGAGCTGCTGGGGGCGGCGGACGCCTACGGGCGGAGCCGCGTCCCGATGCTGGTGCTGAACGTGATCCACCCGCTGGTGCCCGATCAGCTCCTGGGCTTCCTCGAGGGCAAGGAGCGCGTGCTGGTGCTGGAAGAGGGCATGCCGAACTTCATCGAGCAGGAGCTGAAGGCGCTCGCCTACGATCACGGCGTCACCACCCGCATCCACGGCAAGGACGTGGTGGCCGCCCAGGGTGAGTACGTGCCGGAGGTGGTGCTCGCCGCGCTCGCCCGCTTCCTGGGCGGGGAGGCGGAGCGGCGTCGCGAGGCCCTCACCGCCCACGTGGGGCGGGGGCGCGCGCAGCTGCGCACCCCGCTGCCGAAGCGGCCGCCCGCCTTCTGCACCGGCTGCCCGGAGCGGCCGGTATTCAGCGCGCTCAAGATCGCGCAGCGGGAGCTGGGCGAGACCCACGTGGCCGCCGACATCGGCTGCCACGCCTTCGCGACGCTTCCCCCGTTCAACCAGGGCAACACGATCCTCGGCTACGGCATGAGCGTGGCCTCCGCGAGCGCGGTGGCCCCGAGCTTCGACAAGCGCGTCATCTCGATCCTGGGCGACGGCGGCTTCTGGCACTCCGGCCTCACCGCGGGGGTCGCCAACGCGGTCTTCAACAAGCAGGACTCGATCGTGGTGGTGCTCGAGAACTTCTACACCTCGGCCACCGGCCAGCAGGCCAATCCCTCGACGGGCAAGAATCCCCGCGGCGACGCGGTGGCCATGTCGATCGCGGAGACGATCCGCAGCCTCGGGGTCTCCTGGATCAAGACGGTGAACCCCTATCGGGTCGGCGACACCTTGAAGGTGGTGAAGGACGCGATGACGACCGCGGCGGGCGGGCTCAAGGTGATCATCGCACGCGCGGAGTGCCAGCTCGAGCGCCAGCGACGCGTGAGGCCGGAGACCGCGGCGCGGCTCAAGGCGGGTCAGCGGGTGGAGGCGCCCCGCTTCGGGGTCGATCCCGACGTGTGCACCGGCGACAAGTCGTGCATGCGCTTCAACGGCTGCCCCTCGCTCACCCTCCGGGACAACCCGGATCCGCTGCGCGACGACCCGGTGGCGCACGTCGACCAGAGCTGCGTGGGCTGCGGACTCTGCGGCGAGGTCGCGCACGCCGCGGTGCTCTGCCCGTCGTTCTACGAGGCGCGCGTGATCCACAATCCGGGCGCGTGGGCCCGTGGGCTCGCCGCGCTCCGCCGTCGCGTCATCGGCTGGCTCCAGGGCCGGCTCCAGCCGGCGTGATGGCGGCCCGCCGCCCCGTCTCGATCCTGATCGCCGCGCTCGGCGGGCAGGGCGGGGGCGTGCTCACCGAGTGGATCGTGGGCGCGGCCGCCCACGCGGGCTACACGGCGCAGGCCACCTCGATCCCGGGCGTGGCCCAGCGCACCGGCGCGACCACCTATTACGTGGAAGTGTTTCCCGAGCGGGTGGCGCCCGGCGGCCCCGAGCCGGTGTTCTCGCTCTATCCCACCCCGGGCGACGTCGACGTGATCATCGCCTCCGAGCTGCTCGAAGCGGGGCGCACCGTCGAGATGGACTACGCCTCGCCCGCCCGCACCACCGTGATCGCGAGCACGCACCGCCTCTTCTCGATCGCCGAGAAGTCGGCGCCGGGCGACGGGGTCTTTCCGCGCGAGGCGCTCGAGGCCGCGGCCCGCGCGCTCACCCGCCGCTTCGTGGGCTTCGACGCGCTCCTGCTCGCCCGCCAGCACCAGACCGAGGTCAACGCGCTGCTGCTGGGCGCCCTCGCGGCCAGCGAGGTCGTGCCGATGACCGCGGCCGACTTCGAGGCCGCGATCCGCGAGGGCGGTGTGGCCGTCGACCGCAACGTCCGAGGCCTCAAGGCGGGCGTGGAGCTGGTGGCGGCGGGGCCCGGGGAGGCGGAGGCGCCGCGGCGCGATCGCCCGTGGCCGGAGGTGAAGACCGAGCGCGCGAGCGGGCTCGGCGCCCGCGGCCGGGCGTTCCTGGCCGTGGCCGCGCGGGCGGAGGCCGAGTTCCCCGAGCCGCTCCACGCGGTGCTGGGCGAGGCGCTCGCGCGACTCGTCGACTACCAGGACGCGCGCTACGCGGAGGCCTTCCTCGAGCGCGTGCGACGCGTGCGGGCGCTCGACCCGGGC
>DASZJM010000434.1:0-5507 GCA_035948165.1 Candidatus Methylomirabilota bacterium | reverse complement strand
CGGCCGGCGCACCTTCGGCCACCCGGGCCGCGGCGGCTCGATCGGCTTCGCCGACCCGGACGCGCGCCTCGGCTTCGGCTACGTGACCAACCAGTACGTCACCGGCACCGCCCGGCATCCCGACCGCCGCGTGGCGAGCCTCGTCGCCGCGACCTACGCGGCGCTCCGATGAGCCCGGCCCCGCGGCTCACCGCCCGCGACTGCCTGCCGCGCGACGCGGCCGACGCGCTGCTGATCGGGCGCGCCTGGGTGCCCGCGGAGGATGGACCGTCGGTGGTGGCGGTGCGGGGCGACGAGGTCGTCGACCTCACCCGCTCCTGCGGCACCACCAGCCGGCTCTTGAACACCGCCGCGCCCGCCGAGATCCGCGCCGCGATCAAGACCGCCGCGTCGATCGGCGCGCTCGAGGCGCTCGCGGCCAATAGCGTCGAGGGCGCGCGCGACGCGGGGCGGCCGTGGCTCCTCGCGCCCGCCGATCTGCACGCGGTCAAGGCGAGCGGGGTCACCTTCGTGGCGAGCCTGCTCGAGCGGGTGATCGAGGAGCGGGCCAAGGGCAACCCCGCGCTCGCCGACGGGGCGCGCCGCGAGATCCAGGCCATCGTGGGGCCCGACCTGCGCGGCATCAAGCCCGGCTCGCCGGAGGGGGCGCGGGTCAAAGAGGTGCTGGTGGCCAAGGGGATGTGGTCGCAGTACCTCGAGGTCGGCATCGGGCCGGACGCGGAGCTCTTCAGCAAGTGCCCGCCGATGGCCGCGGTCGGCACCGGCGCGCGGGTGGGCGTGCACCCGGCCTCGGTGTGGAGCAACCCGGAGCCCGAGCTGGTGCTGGTGATCAACCGCGACGGGGCGATCGTGGCGATCACCCTCGGCAACGACGTGAACCTGCGCGACGTGGAGGGGCGCAGCGCGCTCCTGCTGGGCCGCGCCAAGGACAACAACGCCTCCTGCGCGATGGGCCCGTTCTTCCGGCTGCTCGACGAGCGCTTCACGCTCGACGCAGCCCGGCGCGTGACCTTCGAGACGGTGGTCGAGGGCGCCGACGGCTTCCGCATCGCGCACCAGACCCAGGTGAGCGAGATCAGCCGCGACCTGACCGAGCTAGCCGGCCAGGCCATCGGCAAGTACCACCGCTACCCGGACGGCCTCGTGCTCTTCATCGGGACGATGTTCGCCCCGGTGGCCGACCGGGGCGCGCCAGGCAGCGGCTTCACCCACAAGTGGGGCGACACCGTGTCGATCGCCTCGCCCGAGATCGGGCGCCTCGTCAACGAGGTCGTGGCTTGCGACGTGGCCGAGCCGTGGTCTTTCGGGACGGGCGCCTTGATGGCGAGCCTCGCCCGGCGCGGGCTGCCGCGCGCGTGACCGGCTTCGCGCCCGGCTTGCCGGCCGGCTTCCCGCCGAGGCTCGTGGCGCTCACCAGGATGAAGGCGACCAGGCACGGCTGACCGCCCCGGTTGCTCCACGCGTGGTTGGTCCCGCGCTGCACCAGCGTGTCGCCCGCCCGCAGCAGGGTCTCGCCCTCGTCCATCAGGGCCCAGATCTCCCCCGAGAGCACGAGCGCGTAGTCCACCGTGTCGGTGCGGTGCATGGCGGGATGCCGCGAGGCGTCCGGATCCATGGCGTGGCTGGCGCCCATCGCCCGGAAGGCGGCCGCGCGATCGAAGCCGCCGCCCGCCGCCGCGTCCGGCGGGAACTCGACGACGCGGAAGATCGTGCCATTGGCCGGCGGCTCGAGCGACATCCGGCGCTTCGCAGGGTCCGCGCTCCCCGCGTTGGAGGCGGGCGCCCGATCGGTCACCCACAGATCGGTGAGCGCGAAGTCGGGGCGTCCCGGCAGCGTGAGGACGTGGGGCGAGGGGCCGTCGCTCGTGATCACGGAGCGGCCCTGGGCGTTGTGTCCGGTCACGACGCGTCGAATCGGCTTGATCATGGCGACCTCCCGGCCGGGACTATACACCGCCCATCGGGTAGGTGAAACTGTGGCCACGACATGCCCGATCTCGTGATTCGCGGCGGCACGGTGGTGGACGGCGGCGGCGCACCGGGGCGGCGGGCCGGAATTCCTTGACACGGGTAAGCCTCGCGGCCGTTCTCGCGATTGCGCTCCTCGCCGCGCCGCCGGTGGGGTCGGCCCAGGACGCGGGGAGAGTTTACCGGCTCGGAATCCTCTCCCCTTCCCCGATGCCCGATCCGTCGGTGGCCACCACTCCGAACCTCGTGCCCAGCGCCTTGCGGGACCTCGGCTATATCGAGGGTCGGAATCTCGTCGTGGTGCGGCGGTTTGCCGAGGGGCAGGTCGACCGACTCCCCGACCTCGCGCGCGACCTCATTCAGCAGCGAGTGGACGTGATCGTCGCGGTCAGCGAGGCCATCAGGGCGGCGAGGGACGCGACGACGTCGATCCCCATCGTCATGGGCTTCGGCTTCAACCCGGTGGAACAAGGGTTCGTGGCCAGTCTGGCCCGGCCCGGCGGCAACATCACCGGTGTGCTCTACGCTCCGGAAGGCCAGCTCGTCGGCAAGCGGCTCGAGCTGATCCACGAAGCGATCCCGCGCGCGACCCGGATCGCGGTGCTCGCCACCCACGACTCCGACTCGCGCGCTCAGCTGAGCGCGGCCCGGAAGGCCGCGCCGGCGCTGGGGGTCAAGCTGGTGGTGGTGGAGCTCCAGGGCGCCGACTACGACCGCGCCTTCGCCACGATGGTGGCCGAGCGCGCCGAGGCCCTCTTCACCCTCTCGAGCACCATTCTCAACCGCGACCGCCGGCAGATCATCGAGCGGGCGGCCCAGCATCGCCTGCCCGCCATGTACGAGTGGCGCGAGCAGGCCGAGGTGGGCGGCCTGATGTCGTACGGCGGCAGCTTGCTCGCACTCTCCCGGCGGGTGGCCGCTTACGTGGACAAGATCTTCAAGGGCGCGAAGCCGGCTGATCTGCCGGTAGAGCGCCCCACCACCTACGATCTGGTGATCAACCTGAAGACCGCGAGGGCGCTCGGCCTGACCATTCCCCCGTCGCTACTGAGTCGGGCCGATCAGGTGATCGAGTGAGCCCGCAGTCGGCCCTACTCCTCGAAGCGGCCGAGGCGGCGTAGCTCGGGGAAGAGGAGCATCCAGAGTGCGGCCACCGCGATGGTGCCGATCCCGCCCAGCAGTACCGCGGGCACGGCGCCCAGCAGGGCCGCGGCCACCCCGGACTCGAAGGCTCCGAGCTGGTTCGAGGTGCCGGTGAAGAGCGAGTGCACCGCGCTCACCCGCCCGCGCATCGCGTCCGGGGTGCGGATCTGGGCGAGCGACAGGCGGATGACCATGCTGACCACGTCGGCGGCCCCGAGCACGCTGAGCGCGATCAGCGAGAGCGCGAAGCTGGTGGAGAGGCCGAAGACGACGGTGGCCGCCCCGAACACCATCACCGACCAGAACAGGGTCCGCCCGATGCGGCGCTCGAGTGGATAGCGGGCCAGGAATATCGAGATGACCAGCGCCCCCACCGCGGGCGCCGAGCGGAGCAGCCCGAGCCCGACCGGCCCGGTGCTCAGGATGTCTTTTGCGTAGACCGGCAGCAGCGCGGTGGCGCCGCCGAAGAGCACCGCGAAGAGATCGAGCGACATGCCGCCCAGCAGCACGCGCCGGCTCACGATGAACGCGACGCCCGAGAACACCGTCTCCACCGTGAGCGGCTCGCGCGGGCGCACCACGCGCGCGACGCGGATCGCCACCGCGAGCGCGCCGGCCAGGATGAAGAGGACGCCGGCGGTGGCGTAGGCGGCGCCGGGGCCGAAGGCGTAGAGCAGCCCGCCGAGCGCCGGGCCCACGATCTGCGCGGTCTGCCCGGCGGAGACGATCCAGGCCATCGCGGGAGCGATCAGCCTCCGGTCCACCACCTCCGGCACCAGCGCGCTCATGGCCGGGTTCTCGAACGCCTGGGCGGCGGCGAGTAGGGCGATCAGGCCGAAGATCGTGGTGCGGGTCTGCCAGCCGCCGAGGGCGCCGAGGGCGAGGGCGGCCGCGATCGCGGCCTTCACGACCTCGCACGCGATGACGATGAGGCGGCGGTCGTAGCGATCCGCGACCTGCCCGACCACCAGGGTCAGGAGGACCATCGGCACGAACTGGGCCAGGCCGACCAGGCCGAGATCGAGCGCGCTGCCGGTCAGCTCGTAGAGCTGCCAGGCCACCGCGACGCCCAGCATCTGGAAGCCGACGCTGGCCAGGACCCGCGAGGAGGAGAGGAGCGCGAACGGCGGATGCCGGAGGAGCGAGCGCGAGCGGTCGGAGATCTCGCTCGCCTCTACCGGTTGGCCCGGGCCAGCACCGCGTGGAGCAGCACCGTCACCCCCGGCGAGGTGTAGTCGAGCTCGGCGTGCTCGGCCTCGTTGTGGGAGATGCCGTCGCGGCACGGGGTGAAGATCATCGCGGTGGGCGCGACGCGCGAGACGTAGTAGGCGTCGTGGCCGGCCTGGCTCAGGATGTCGCGATGGGGCACGTTGAGCGCCTGGGCCGCCTCCCGGATCAGCCGGATGCAGCTTGGATCGAACCGCTCGGCGCCGAACTGCCACTCCCCCGCGACGCGCATCTCCACGTTCGCCCGGCGCGCGCAGTCGGGCATCGCGGCCTTGACCTCGGCCCACATCCGGTCCGCCACCGCCCGGTCGGCGTGGCGCACGTCGCAGGTGAGCTGGGCGTACTCGGCGAGGATGCCCGCCTTGTTGGGCCAGGCCACCAGGCGCGCCACCGTGGCCTTGCCCTCGGTGGCGTGGTACTTCCACCCCACGTCGTTGACCGCCACCGCCAGCATCGCGGCGCCCACCAGCGCGTTGCGCCGCCGGTCCATCGGGGTCGGGCCGGAGTGCGCGGTCTCGCCGTGCACGTCGACGTGCATGCCGCGCGCCGCGTAGCCGCCCACCACGATGCCGACCGGCACCGCCTCGCGGTCGAGGATCGGTCCCTGCTCGATGTGGAGCTCGAAGTAGGCGTCGATGGACCGCCCGCCCACCGCCTCCTTGCCCTGGTAGCCGATGCGCTCGAGCTCGGTGCCGAAGCGCTTGCCATCGTCGTCTCGCAGATCGAGCACCCAGTCCACGTCGAACACGCCCGCGAACGCGCCGGAGGCGACCATCGGGGGCGTGAACCGGGCGCCCTCCTCGTTGGTCCAGCACACCAGCTCGAGCGGGCGCTTGGTGCGCACGCGGCGGTCGTCGAGGGTGCGCAGCACCTCGAGCCCAGCCAGCACTCCCACGATGCCGTCGTACTTGCCGCCCGCGAACTGGGTGTCGAGATGGCTGCCCATCAGCACCGGCGGCAGGTGGTCGTCGACGCCGGGCCGTCGCGCGAAGATGTTGCCGACGCGGTCGATCGTCACCGTGCAGCCCGCCTCGGTGCACCAGGTGATGAAGAGATCGCGCATCTCCTTGTCCGCGTCGGTGAGCGCGAGGCGGCGGAGACCGCCCGCCTTGCCGGGCCCGATCTCGCCGGAGCGCATCACGGTGGACCAGAAGCGCGGCGCGTCGATG
>DASZJM010000433.1:0-3505 GCA_035948165.1 Candidatus Methylomirabilota bacterium | reverse complement strand
CGCTTCACCCAGTCCTGGGTGCCCGAGCAGCGCGAGAGCCAGTGGCCCGCCTTCACGATGCGGTCCATCACGGTGGTGGCGATGACCGGCACGTCGTGCTCGCCCGGGTCCGGCACGCGCGAGCCGCCCGAGACCCAGATCTTCGGCATCTTCGGAGGCCGCGGGTCGATGGTGACGTCGTCGAAGGAGTAGAACTTGCCGCGGTAGCTCGCGTTCGGCTTGGTCAGGAGCAGGGTCACCGCCTCGATGATCTCGTCGGTCCGCTTGCCGCGCTCCTGGATACGGGAGCCGGTCACCTCGTACTCGCGCGCGTACCAGCCCGGGCCCACCCCGAACACGTAGCGGTTGTTCGAGAGATGGCAGAGCGTCGAGATCTCCTTGGCCAGCAGCACCGGGTGGCGCACCGGGAGCACCAGGATGCCGGTGGCGATGTCGACCTTCGAGGTGAGCGCGGCCGCGTAGGCGAGCGAGGAGAGCGGCTCGAGCCACGCGTTGCCGTAGAGACCGGGCGCGGAGAGCAGATGATCGATCACCCACACGTCGATGCCGTACTTCTCGCACTTCACGATGGACTCGCGGATCCGCGCCATGTTCTTGGGATCCGTCTTCTTGCCGCTCCACGCGTAGGTGGGGATCCACGCCCCGAACTTGAGCCTGGCCATGAGGTCTCCTTTCGCTCGCCGGGCAACACCCTAGGTGGGGGGGCGCGCGATGTCAAGGGCGCCGCGCCCGATGCTATACTCGGCGCGCTCGGCGGCTCCCATCTCGAGGAGGCAATGCGATGAGATTCGGACAGCGGTGGTGGTCGTGCGCGGTGCTCGCGGTCCTCGTCCTGCTGATCGCGG
This sequence comes from Candidatus Methylomirabilota bacterium, assembly GCA_035948165.1. Lineage (GTDB taxonomy): Bacteria > Methylomirabilota > Methylomirabilia > Rokubacteriales > CSP1-6 > CAMLFJ01. The sequence goes on along the minus strand of DASZJM010000433.1, from coordinate 2,660 downwards.
GCACCGGCCCGTCTCACGGGCAGGCCGCCAGCACGTTGGTGGTGGGGCTGGTGGCGGAGCCGGTGCTGCTCGACCCGGCCCAGGTCACCGATCTCAACTCGAATCGCGTCGGCCGGCGGGTGGTGGAGACGCTGGTCACCTTCGCGGACGAGTCCACCCAGATCGTGCCGGGCCTCGCCGAGTCCTGGACCATCTCGAAGGACGGGCTCAGCTACACCTTCAAGCTCCGCAAGGGCATCGCCTTCCACGACGGCACCCCGTTCAACGCGCAGGCGGTGAAGTTTTCCATCGAGCGGCAGATCAACCCCGAGCACCCCGCGAACAAGCTCGGCAAGTATCCCTTCGCGGCCTACTTCTTCGGCAACGTCAAGGCGGTCGAGGTCATGGACGAATCCACCGTCCGCTTCATCCTGAAAGAGCCGCGCGCCTCCTTCCTCGCCATCCTCACCGCGGGCGCGGCCTCGGCGGTGAGCCCCACCGCGGCGATGAAGGCGGGCCAGGACTACGGCGCGTCCCCGGTCGGCACCGGGCCCTTCAAGTTCGTGCAGTGGGACCGCGGCCAGCGGGTCGTCCTCGAGAAGAACCCGTCCTACTGGCGCTTCCCGGTCAAGGTGGACCGGGTCATCTTCCGGCCGATCACCGAGGACCAGGCGCGCCTCACCGAGCTGCTCACCGGCGCCCTCGACCTGATCGTGGGCACCCCGCCCGACTTCGTGGCCCAGCTCGAGAACCATCCGAAGGTGACCCTGCAGCGACAGGTGGGCGCGCATGTCTGGTACCTCGGCTTCAACAATTCGAAGAAGCCCTTCGACGACAAGCGGGTGCGGCAGGCGCTCAACTACGCGGTCGACAAGGACGCGATCGTCCGCGACGTGCTGAAGGGCACCGGCGCGGTCTCCAAGGGCCCGGTGCTGCCGGGGACGTGGGGCGACGAGAGCGGCATCAAACCCTTCCCCTACGACCCGGAGCGCGCCCGGAAGCTCCTCGCCGAGGCCGGCCTCGCCAACGGCTTCTCCACCACCCTCTGGGTGCCCGAGTCGGGATCGGGCATGCAGTCGCCGGTGGCGATGAGCACGATCATCCAGTCGAACCTCAAGGCGGTGGGCGTGAACGTGACGCTCCAGACCATGGAGTGGGGCGCCTTCCTGGCCAAGCTGCGCACCAAGGAGCAGGATCTGTTCGCGCTCTCGTGGATGGCCGGCTCGGAGGATCCCGACCTGGTGATGTACCCGCTCCTGCACTCGAGCCAGTGGACGCCGGTGGGGCCGAACCGCGCCATGTACAAGAACCCGCGCTTCGACGAGGTGCTGACCCAGGCCCGGCTCACCACCGACCAGGCCAAGCGCGCCCAGCTCTACCGCGAGGCCCAGCGGCTGCTCCACGACGATCCGCCGTGGATCTTCATCGACCACGAGGTGCAGACCGCGGCCTTCGCCAAGCGGGTGCAGGGCTTCAAGCTCCACCCGAGCTTCGACCTGCGCGTGGAGACGATCTCGCTCAAGTAGCCGGCCGCCGGTGGAACGCTATCTCCTCCGGCGCCTGCTCCTGCTGGTGCCGGTCCTGCTCGGCGTGTCGGTGGTGGTGTTCCTCGTCCTGCACCTGGCCCCCGGCGATCCGGCCGAGATCATGCTGGGCTCGCAGGCGACCCAGGAGGACGTGACGCGCCTGCGGGCGGACCTGGGGCTCGACGAGCCGCTGCCGCTGCAGTACGCGCGCTGGATGGCCCACGTGCTCCAGGGCGATCTGGGCCGCTCGATCCGGATGCGCCAGCCCGTCCTGGGCGAGGTGCTGATCCGCTTCCGGGCCACCCTGATCCTCACCGCCACCGCGCTGCTCCTCTCCACGGTGGGCGGCATCGCGCTCGGGGTGCTCTCGGCCGCGCGCCCCCGCTCGGCGGTGGATCAGCTCAGCACCCTCGGCTCCATCTTCGGCGCGAGCATGCCGAGCTTCTGGCTCGGGCTCGTGCTGATGGTGTGCTTCTCCCTCTGGCTCGGCTGGCTGCCCGCCTCCGGCATGTACGGCGCGCACGGGCCCGGCGGGCTCGCCGATCTGCTGAGCCATCTCGTGCTCCCCGCGGTCACGCTGGCCGCCGCGTCGACGACCATCATCGCGCGGCTCACCCGCTCCACCATGCTCGACATCCTGCGCCAGGACTTCGTGCGCACCGCGCGGGCCAAGGGCCTGGTGGAGCGCGCGGTGGTGCTGCGCCACGCCCTCCGCAACGCCCTGATCCCCACGGTCACGGTGGTGGGCGTGCAGGCCGGCTACCTGCTGGGCGGCGCGATCCTCACCGAGACCGTCTTCGCGTGGCCCGGCGTGGGCACCCTCATGCTCCAGGGCATCCTGGCCCGCGACTTCCCGCTCGTGCAGGGCTGCGTGCTGGTGATCGCGCTGGTGTTCGTGCTCTTCAACCTGGCCGTCGACCTGCTCTACGCCTTCCTCGACCCGCGCATCCGCTACGAATGAGCGCACTCCTCTTCCGCGTGTTCCGCCGCATCCCGCGCCACCAGCTCGCCCTCGCCGCCGGCCTCGTGATGGCGGTGGCGGTGGGCGCCGCGCTGCTGGCGCCCTGGCTGCCGATCCTCGATCCCGACGTGGTCGACACCCCGAGCCGGCTGCGGCCGCCCGGCAGCCCCGGCCACCTGCTCGGCACCGACGAG
>DASZJM010000432.1:0-5783 GCA_035948165.1 Candidatus Methylomirabilota bacterium | reverse complement strand
CCGCGGGCGAGGCGCTCCGGACGCTGGCCTTCTGGCAGCTCGCGGGCTCCTTCTTCACGTGCGGCTTCTCGATGAGCCTGCTCTCCGCGCACGGGATCCCGATGCTCACCGACCACGGCTACACCCCGATGGTCGCCTCGTGGACCCTGGGCGTGCTCGGGGGCTCGAGCATCGCGTTCACGATCATGCTCGGCGCGCTGTCCGATCGGTTCGGGCGCCGCCCGGTGCTCGCCGGGATCTACGCGGGCCGCATCGCCATCTTCACCGGGCTGTTCCTCATCCGCGACAACCCGGGCGCGCTCCTCGTGGTGGCGGTGCTGGGCGGCATCACCCTGGCCGGCACCGGCTCGATGACCTCCGCGCTCACCGCCGACATCTACGGGCGCTTCTCGGTCAGCTCGATCTTCGGCCTGATCTTCCTGGTGCACCAGACCGGCTCCGCGCTCGGCTCTTGGCTGGCCGGCGCGCTCTTCGAAACGACCGGCGGCTACGGCCTCGCGTTCGTGATGGCCTGCGGGCTCCTGGCGGTCGCCGCGGTGGTCGCGCTCAACATCGACAAGGACGCGCGCCGCATCTGGCGCGCCGCCACCGCCTCCGCCTCCAGCTGAGTCGGCCGTCCCGCCGGCCGCCGGTCACTTGACGGTCACGCTCTTGGCGAGGTTGCGCGGTTTGTCGGGATCGTGGCCGCGCAGCAGGCACAGGTAGTAGCCGAGCAGCTGCGCGGGCACCGCGTTGATGATGGCGGTCGCCGGGCCCAGATCCGCCACCGGGATGTGGACGTCGAAGGCCTCGTGGGGCTCGGGGGAGACGCCGATGATCATCGCGCCCCGCGCCTTCATCTGTAGCGCGCCGGACATCACGTCGTCGTACGTCTCGTCGCGGGGGGCCAGGACCAGGGCCGGAGTGCCCGGCTCGATCAAGGCGATGACCCCGTGCTTGAGCTCACCGCCCGCGAAGCCCTCGGCGTGGATGTAGCTGACCTCCTTGATCTTCAGCGCGGCCTCGAGGGCGAGCGGGTAGCTCGGACCTCGGCCGATCACGAACATGTGCTCGTGCCGGTGGATCTGGTCGGCGATCTGGCGGACGAGGGTGCGCCGCTCGTCGCGGAGCAGGCGCTCGGTCTCCTCCGCGGCGGCGTGCACGAGCGAGGCACCAATGTCGAGCCGGCCGATCAGCTCGTGCGCGGTCATCATCAAGATCGCCAGCTTGGCGGTGAAGCTCTTGGTCGACAGCACGCACCGCTCGGGGCCGGCGCCGACGGGGAACGCCCGGTCGGCGAGCCGCCAGAGCGACGAGCCCTCGACGTTGACGAGCGCGGCGACCTTCGCGTTCCGGCTCCGAGCGTCTCGCACCGCGTCGATCACGTCGATCGTCTCGCCGCTCTGGGAGAAGGCCATCACCAGCGCGCCGTCGGAGACGAAGTCCTTCAGGTAGGCGAACTCCGAGCCGGTGGCGAACGTGAGCCGGCGTCCCGCGATCCGGGCGAGGAGGTACTGGGCGGCGAGCGCGGCGTGGCTCGCGGTGCCGCAGCCCACCGCGAAGACGTCGCGCGCCTCGCGCAGCATGCCGGCGAGCCCGCGGACGTGCCCGCCCCACTCGGCGGCGACGCGCCGGAGCACAGCCGGCTGCTCGTGGATCTCCTTGCTCAGGAAATCCGGGTAGCCGGAGAGCTCGGTCGCGGCCGCCTCCCACTCGACCTCGCTGACCGCGGACGCGACTTCGGCCCCGGTGGCCACGTCGAAGACGCGGATACCCCCGGCTTCGATCAGCGCGGCCTGGTGGTCTTCCAGGAAGGTGACCCGGCGCGTGTGCTCCAGCAGCGCGCTGTAGTCCGAGGCCAGGAAGCTCTCGCCGTCACCCCAGCCGAGCACGATCGGCGAGCCGCTCTTGGCGACCGCGAGCCGGCCGGTCCGCACGTCCAGCACCGCCACCGCGTTCAGCCCCTGCAGCTCGCGGAAGACCGCCATGAGGGCGGTCACGAGCTGCTCGGGCCCTTCCGGGGTGCGCGCCAGCCGATCCTCCAGCAGGTGCACGATCACCTCGGTGTCGGTCTCGGACCGCAGGCGGTGGCGCGAGAGGTCGAGCGTGTCGCGGAGCTCCCGGTAGTTCGAGACAATGCCGTTGTGGATGAGGGCCAGGCGGCCGCGGCAGTCGAGGTGCGGGTGCGCGTTGGGCTTCGTCACCCCGCCGTGGGTGGCCCAGCGGGTGTGCCCGACGCCGAGAGAGCTCGGCGGCAGGGCTACGCTGGCCTCGCCGATCTTGCCGACGTGCTTCTCCAGTCGCACGCCGCCGTCGTGTGCAACCGCGACCCCCCAGGAGTCGTAGCCCCGATACTCGAGCTTCTTCAGGCCGCGCAGGACGATGCCCGCCGCCTCCGCGCTTCCCCTCCCGCCCCCCACATAGCCAAAGATTCCACACATGGTCGCTCCCCTTTCTCCGAGGATGGAGAGGCGCGGATCGACAAACCGCGAACGTCGAGAGTGACGACGGGGAAGGGCAGGGGATTGCAGGTCGCGGGTCGTTGCGACCCGCCGGCACGCTGGGTGGTCTTTGTCAGCGCGTCACCGCGCTGGTTTGCTCCACCCATCACGACTGTGCCAACCGAGGGGCCATCCGCCGAATGCTTCGATCAGCCCCTACCTCGTCATCCGCCCGAAGGCGGACCTGGCGCTCTTTACGCTTGCTCCCTGGCTATCCCTTCCTGGTCTTTCCTTCCCGGCTCGCAGTCAGCTCGCTCTCGCGTCCCTCCTCCGGATTGGATGATTTCCGCTGATCCTATCACACCCGGGATTTGCCGAGCGCGAAGCCCTCGTAGCCCTTCGCGGCCACCTCGTCGCACTTCTGCCGGTAGACGCCGACCCCGCCGATGTAGGGCATGAACACCCGCGGCTTGCCCGGGATGTTGGCGCCCATGTACCACGACGGCGCGAGCGGGTAGAGCGTCATGTGGCCGACCTCGTTGACGTGCTGCACCCACGCCTCCTGGGCCTCCGCGGTCGCCTCGATGGTCGACAGGCCGCGCGCGCGCAGGTGGGTGACGCAGTCGGCGATCCAGTCCACGTGCTGCTCGATCGACACGATCATGTTGCTCAGCACCGACGGGCTGCCGGGGCCGGTGATCATGAACAGGTTGGGGAAGCCCTCGACGGTCAGGCCGAGATAGGTGCGCGGGCCGCCCGCCCATTCGGTGTCGAGCTTGCGGCCACCGCGCCCGCGGATGTCGATGTTGAGCAGCGCGCCGGTCATCGCGTCGAAGCCGGTGGCGAAGACGAGATCGTCCACCGCGTACTCGACGCCGCTCACGCGCACGCCCTTCGGGATGATGGCCTCGATCGGGGTCTTGCGGACGTCCACCAGCGTCACGTTGTCGCGGTTGAACGTGTCGTAGTAGCCGGTGTCCACGCAGAGCCGCTTGGTGCCCAGGGGGTAGCTCTGCGGGCACAGCAGGTCCGCCAGCGCCGGGTCGCGCACGATCGCCCGGATCTTCTCGCGGAAGAACCGGGCCGCGGTGTCGTTGGCCTCCTTGCTGATGAGCAGGTCGGCGTACGCGGCCGAGAACCCGAGGCCGCCCCGGCGCCAGCGCTTCTCGTACTCGAGCTCCCGCTCCTCGGCCGGCACCGCCAGCGCGGAGTCGCCACTCCGCTCGGTCACGAAGCCCACGCGGGACTCGCGGGCCTGGCGCCGGAAGTCGGCGTAGCCCGCCTTCACGCGGCGCTCGTACTCCGGGTCGAGCGGGGCGTTCTGGGCCGGCATGCTGAAGTTGGGCGTGCGCTGGAAGACGCAGAGGTGGCTCGCCTGCTTCGCGATGATCGGGATCGACTGGATCGCGGAGGAGCCAGTGCCGATCACGCCGACCCGCCGGCCGGTGAAGTCCACGCCCTCGTGCGGCCACTTCCCGGTGTGGTACCACTTGCCCGCGAAGCTCTCGAGCCCCGTGATGTCGGGCACCTGCGCGTCCGAGAGGCACCCGGTCGCCATGATGCAGAACCGCGCGCTCACCCGGTCGCCCCGGTCGCTCTCGACCGTCCAGCGGCCCGCCGCCTCGTCGAACACCGCGGAGGTCACGCGCGTCTCGAACTGGATGTCGCGCCGCAGGTCGAAGCGGTCCGCCACGTGATTGGCGTATCGCAAGATCTCCGGCTGGGCCGAGTAGCGCTCGCTCCAGCGCCACTCCTGCTGCAGCTCGTCGGAGAACGAGTAGGAGTAGTCCATGCTCTCCACGTCGCAGCGCGCGCCCGGGTAGCGGTTCCAGTACCAGGTGCCCCCGACGCCCTTGCCCGCCTCGTAGACGCGCGCGGTGAGCCCGAGCCCCCGCAGGCGGTGGAGCATGTACATCCCGGCGAACCCCGCCCCGACGATGATCGCGTCGAACATCAGGCCTCCTCGTGCACCGGCACCACGTAGGGGCCCTCGGGCACGAAGGCCACGTGGGGATCCCGCTGGCGCGCCATGCTCTCCGCCACCGCGGCGGAGAGATCGTGGACGCGCTCCACCCCGGTCAGGCCCGCCCCGACCGCGTCGAGGCCGTCGGTGTAGAGCCGCACGCGCCCGACCCGCATCGGCTTGAGCTGCATCTGGGTCTGCCACTCGTCGATGTCGGCGTGCGCCTTGCCCGCGATGCTCGCCGCGAAGCCGTCCGGGCCCAGGTCGACCAGCCGGCGCTGCGCCTCCACATAGTGCTTGGAGCCGAGCCCCTCCGAGCAGGCGGAGGCCACGATCAGCTCGCCGCCCGGCTCCAGGATGTCGAGCGGCCCCACCATGCCCTTCACGGTCTGGTAGTACGTCTTGTCGAGCGGGTAGCCGGCCGCGCTGGTGACCACGGTGCGGAAGCGGCGCGGCACCGACACCTGCGCGTAGCCCCGCGCGAAGCTCACCGCGCGGAGGTGGCTCTCGACCACCTCGCCGAAGTTCACGAAGGCGAGCTGCCGTTGATCGTCGATGACGGTGTTGAGCGCGAGCGCGCCACCCAGCATGTCCACGATGGCGAGCTGCTCCTCGTGGAGCGGATTGCCCTCCAGGACGCAGTTGGCCGCCCGCGGGTGTGCCATGAACGCGGAATTGTGGAAGGTGGTGATGGTCTCGGCGTATGCCACGCCGGGCGCGATGACCTTGCGCCCGCCCGACCAGCCGGCCATGAAGTGCGGCTCCACCAGCCCGGTGGCGATCTTGAGATCGGCCTCCACCAGCCGGCGATCGAGGCGGACGACCGTGGCGCGGCCCGGCGTGCGCCCGAGCAGCACGTGGTCGCGGTCCACCGTGGCGTCGTGGTTCACCACCGTCACTGCGTCGAGTACCCAGGGGTCGCCGACCAGCTCGCCGAGCTCGTCGCCCTCGTTCGGCCGGTGGAGGCCGGTGGCGACCAGCACCGTGATCCCCGCGCGCGGCACCCCCGCGTCGAGCAGGGTGCGGACCAGCGGCGCCAGGAAGAGGCCGTTCGGCACCGGGCGGGTGATGTCGCAGATCAGGATGCAGGCCGAGCGCTTGCTGCGGGCCAGCTCGGCGAGCGGGAGCGCGCCGACCGGCTGGGCCAGCGCGTCCCGCACCGCGCCCGCGGGGTCCGCCAGCACCGGCATTGCGCGCTTCTCGATTACGGTGGCCACGCAGCCACGCGGTGGCGCGATCGGCAGGGTGCCACGGCCGTAGAGGAGCTGGATCGCCATGGCCTTCGAGTATGCCACGGCGGACGAGGCTCAGCTCATCACGGCCAGGGGCGGCAGGCCCATCTCGCGGGTGCACTCGCCGAACCACTCGATCACTTCCCGATGCAGCGGGATGCCGTGGGC
>DASZJM010000431.1:0-5065 GCA_035948165.1 Candidatus Methylomirabilota bacterium | reverse complement strand
GTGGCCCAGGATCGCGGGAGTGGGAAACGGATAGAAGCCGTCCACGAAGTGGAGATCGCTGTGGCACACCCCGGAGGCGACGGTGCGCACCAGCACCTCGCGCCCGATGGGCTTGTCGATGTCGACGTTCTCGATGGTGAGGGGCTGATGCGGCCCGTGGAACACGGCTGCTTTCATGCTGGCCTCCTTTGTGCCTGCGAGGTGGGCCGGGGCGGCCCATCCCGCCAGACAGATAGCCCCGCCGCCGTCGGCGTGTCAAGGGCCGATTCTCCGGTGTAGACTCGGGGCGCCGTGACCGCGCTCGCCTACGTCGGCGGCTACACCACCATGGACCGCAACGGACGCGGCGAGGGCATCAACGTCTACTCGATCGACGGGGCGACCGGCGCGTGGCGGCACCGGCAGCTCCTCCGCGACCAGGCGAATCCCTCGTGGCTCCTCCTCGACCGGCCGGGGCGCGTGCTCTACGCGGCGCACGGGGAAGGCCTCGAGGCGAGCGCCTACGCGATCGATCCAGCCTCGGGCGAGCTGCGCGGGCTCGGGCGCCAGCCGACCGGCGGCACGAACGGGGTGCGGCTCGGCATCGACGCGTCCGAGCGCTTCCTGGTGTGCGCCAACTACAGCACCGGCACGGTGGCCACCCTGCCCATCGAGGCCGACGGCTCGCTCGGGGCGCTGCGCGATCTGGTCGCGCTCCAGGGCACGCCGGGTCCGCATCGCACCCAGCAGACCAGCGCGCACCCGCACGACGTGGCCTTCGATCCGCGCGGTCACTTCTTCCTGGTCCCCGACAAGGGTCTCGACGCGGTCTTCGCCTTCCGGGTGGATCCGGCGAGCGGCAAGCTGATCCCGGGCGCGCCGCCCTCGGTGCGCACGCGCCGCGGCGCGGGGCCGCGTCACGCCGCCTTCCACCCGACCGGCTCCCACGCCTACGTGCTGAACGAGCTCGACTCGACGCTCACCACCTATCGCTTCGACGCCGCGGCGGGCGGGCTCACCCCGCTCCAGGTCATCACCACGCTGCCGCCCGCTTTCACCGGGGACAACACCACGTCGGAGATCGCGGTCGCCCCGTCCGGCCGCTTCGTCTACGCGTCGAACCGCGGCCACGACAGCATCGTGATCTTCCGGGTGGACGCGGCCACCGGCGTGCTGGAGCCGGTCGGCTGGGAGCCGACCCGGGGCAAGACCCCGCGCTTCTTCGCCCTCGATCCGGCGGGCTCGTTCCTCTACGCGGCGAACCAGGACAGCGACACCATCGTGGCCTTCCGCGTCGATCCGCACGCGGGCACCCTCACCGCCACCGGCCAGGTCGTGGCGGTGGGGAGCCCCAGCAGCATCGTCTTCCGGTAGGCGGCTAGGGCGCGCGGCGGGGCGGGGGCGCGGTCGACTCGAGCGGGCGCAGCAGCGCCTCGATCTCCGCCGGCGGCACTCCCAGCACGAGCGCCTCGCGCAGCGCGGTCGCGGCCTCGGCGGACTTGCCCTGGCGCACGTAGAGCCATCCGAGCTCGCGATGCGCCTCGGCGAGCCGCGGGGCGAGACGGATCGCCTCGCGCAGCTCCGCCTCCGCCTCCGCGTCGCGGCCCTGGGCGAGGAGCGCGGCGCCCAGCCGATGGTGCGGCGTGCCGCGGTCCGGCCAGAGGGGGACCGCGCGACGGGCCCACGCCTCCGCGTCGGCGAACCGGCCCGTGTTGAAGTACTCGGCGGACATGTTCAGCACGCACAGCCGGCACTGGGGATCCGCCGCGGCCGATACCTGCCAGAACGTGAAGTTGTCGTGCCAGCTCGCGCTGTGACGCCACGCCACCGCGGCCCAGCCCACGAGCGCGAGCCCGAGGACCAGCGCCAGCCCCACCGCCGCCAGCCGCCGCCGGGGCGCGGCCCGCCCCGCGCGCAGGGCCGCGGCCGCGAGCCCACCCAGCAGCAGCGCGAGCGCCGCGCCGGGCAGGTAGCCGTAGCGCTCGGCCACCAGCTGCGAGCCCGAGTGCACGAGCCCGCTCACCGGGAGCAGGACCACCACGTAGGCGGCCCACGCCGCGAGGATGGCCGGCCACCGTCGCCACAGGAGCACCGCGAGCGCGGTGAGGGCCAGCACCGCGAGCGCGGCGGCCAGGAACCGCGGGGCGAGGAGATCGATCCGGGCGGGCGGCTCGTGGTACGGCGCGAGGCCCGCGGGCCAGACGGTGGCCGCGACGAAGTACCAGAGGCTGTAGGCGGCCATCGCGAGCCGCGCGCCGATCCCGTACTGCTCGATCGTGGAGAAGCGCGCGCCGGCCGCGCGCGCGGCCACCGCGACCGCGGCGCCGAGCAGGGCCAGGACCAGGAAGGGCAGCTTCTCCCGCAGCCGCGCGGCCCACGAGAGCGGCCGGCGCAGCGGGTAGGCGTCGAGGACCAGCAGCACCGCGGGCAGCGTCACCGCGATCTCCTTGGAAAGGAGCGCCGCGGTCATGCCGAGGAGCGCGAGACCTCCCCACGGCCGCCAGCGCAGGCTCCCGGCGTCGACGGCGCGGACGTAGGCGAGGAGCGCGAGAAGATAGAAGGCGCCGCAGAGCACGTCGCCGCGGTCGGTGGCCCACGCGACGGTCTCGGCGCGGAGCGGGTGAATCCCGAAGGCGAGGCCGGCCACCGTCGCGCCCACCGCGAGCGCGGCACGGTCGGCGCCGGCACCGGGCTCGGCGCCGCCGGACCCGGCCGCGCCGGCGCGTACCAGACCGGCGCGAGTCAGGGTCCACGCGAGCCAGGCGACGAGGCCCGCGTTGAGCGCGTGGAGCAGCAGACTCCCCAGGTGATAGGCCCACGGGTTCATCCCGGCCAGCACGTAGGTGAGCGCGAAGCTCAGCCACGTGAGCGGCATGTAGTGGCCCATGAGCGTCGTCGTCGCGGCCCAGGCGAGCTGGCTCGGGCCGAGGCCGCGGTAGGCGATGTTGCCGGTGAGCGTGGTGCCGTCGTCCCAGGCAAGGAACTGACCGCCGAGAGCGGGAAGGAAGACGAGGGCGGCGGCGAGCGCGACCGCGAGGGCGATCCCGAGCCGGGGCGCGTCATCGCTCACCCCGACACCGTAGCACGCGGTCTCGCGCCCGACCGCGGGGAAAGGGCGGCGAGTCGCCGGCTACGAGACGCCGTCCACGATCACCATGTTCGTCCGGCCCGCCCGCATCCGGAGCGCCTTGGGGGCGCGGTACTCCTCGCAGTCGTACCAGCGCTGGGCGTCGGCCCGGCTCGGGAACTCGATCACTACGAGGCGACTCGGCCTCCAGTCGCCCTCTACCGTCTGGATGGCGCCGCCGCGGACGACGAAGCGCCCGCCGTACTTGGCGAGGGTGGCGGGCACCTGCTTGCGGTACTCCTCCATCGCGGGCAGGTCGGTCACGGTCACCTCGGCGATCACGTACGCGGGCATCGGGCGGCTCCTATTTCGCGGCCTGCGCCGCGGCGGTGAGCCGATCCATGAACTCCTTGCCCACCTGCTGCTCCACGCTCGCGTAGACCGGCTTCATCAGGGCCTGGAAGGCCTTGAGGTCCTTCACCTCGTTCACCTGCGTCCCCGCCTTCTTCATGACGTCGAGGTCCTGCTTCTCCTTCTCCACCTCGTAGCGACGATGCGCGGCGCACGCCTGCTGCATCGAGTCGCCCACCACCTTCTGGAGATCCGGGGCGAGCGACTGGTAGCGCTTGAGATTCATGAAGTAGGCGATCGGCGGATACGAGTGGCGGGTGAGCGAGTAGTACTTGGTCACCTCCTGAAACTTGTCGGAGGTCATGGTGAAGGACGGCAGCTCCATTCCGTCGATCGTCCCCTGCTTCATGGCCAGGTAGACCTCGACGTAGGGCATCGGCACCGGGTTCGCCCCGAGCGCCTTCATGAAGGCCACGTAGGTGGGCGACTCCTGCACCCGGATGGTGAGCCCGCGCATATCCTCCGGCGCGGTGATCGGCCGCTTGTTCACCATCATGTTGCGGAAGCCCCAGCCGCCCCCGAAGCAGAAGCCCTTCACCCCCTTGGCCTCCATCCGCTTGAGCAGCTCCTGGCCGATGGGCCCGTCCATCACCTTCCACACCTGCTCGCGCGAGGACCAGAAGAAGGGCAGGTCGAGGGCCTGGTAGGCGGTCTCGAACATGCCGCCGATGGGCGCGGAGCCGATCGGGACGATATCGATGGTGCCGAGCTGCGCGCCCTCGAGGTGCGCCGCTTCGCCCTTGGCGAGGCCGTTGCTGATCACCACGTCGAGCTTGATCCGGCCGCCGCTCTTGCCGTCGAGGCTCTTGGCCAGATCGTAGAGCGCGTCGTTGACCGGATTGCCGGGGCCCACCCCGCTGCCCGCCTTGAGCTGCAGCGGCGCCTGGGCCGCCGCGATCGCCGGGGCGAGCAGGAGGACGAGGAGCGCGACGAGGGTCTTCATGGACACACCTCCCTGTGTGGCGAGCGCGAGGATACCATGCGGCGGCTACCGAGGCGTGAGGCTGACCGGATAGGTGAGGCGATCCACCTGACCGGCCACGAGGACCTCCGCCTTCACCGGCGGGTTCAGCGGCGACAGCTCGAAGCGCCACGCGCCCGCCGGCCCCTCGGTGATGTTGGGGCCGAAGTAGGCGAGCGGCTGCCCGTCGGCGGCGAGCAGCCGCACGTAGTAGACACGCTCGCCGCCGCGGCTGGTGGTGAGCGTCACGGTCTTGCGGCCGCGCGCCGCCACCGTCACGGTCAGGTCGCCCAGCTGGGCCTGCCGGCCCACCGTGAGGTCGTCGAGGGCGAGAGTCTCGAGGGTCCGGGGCAGCTGCACGGTGAGCGTCCCCCGCAGCGCCTTCACGTCTTCCGGCTTGGCCTTGGTGTCGACGTAGAGGCTGGTCGAGGTCGAGAGGCGGCCGTCCTTGGGCGAGCTGGTGAAGCGCATCGCGCTCTGCCACCGTGACCGGGCGGCGGCCGGGCTCTGCGGCTCGACCGCGGGCGGCGTCAGGACCGTGCCGTCGTTCAGCTCGACGCGGGTGAGACGCAGATCGGCGCCCGCGAAGCCGCGCTCGAGGTTGGGCGCGGTCGGGCCCCGCAGCGTGACGTCGAATCGCAGCGCGA
>DASZJM010000430.1:0-3398 GCA_035948165.1 Candidatus Methylomirabilota bacterium | reverse complement strand
GTGGGCCGGCGGCATCGGGGGCAAGATCCCCATCACCTGGAGCACCTTCGGCGAGTACCTCGATCACCTGCGCGGCCTCGGCCCCACCGTCAACATCGCGCAGTTCGTGGGGCACGGCGCGCTCCGCCTGGCCGCGGTCGGCCCCGCGGCGCGTCCGGTCACCCCCGACGAGCAGAAGGGGATGGAGCGGCTGCTCGCGGAGGCGCTCGACGCGGGGGCCTTCGGCTTCTCGACCGGGCTCGTCTACGCCCCCAGCGTCTACGGCAACACCGACGAGTTGGTGTCGCTCGCCCGCAGCATGGCGAGTCGGCGCGGCCTCTACTTCTCCCACATCCGCGGGGAGGCGGCCACTCTCGAGCAGGCGGCCGAGGAGGCGATCACCATCGGCGAGCGGGGCGGGGTGCCGGTGCAGATCGCGCACGTGAAGGCCTCCGGGCGCGAGAACTGGGGAAAGATGGACCGCGTCCTGCGTCTGATCGACTCCGCCCGCGCGCGGGGCGTGGACGTGACCGGCGACGTCTATCCGTACCCGGCGGGCAGCACCAAGATGGACAACCTCCTCCCCGCCTGGATGCACGACGGCGGCATCTCGAAGCTGCTCGAGCGCCTCAGCGATCCGAAGGCGCGGCAGCGCGCGATCGCCGACTGCCTGGTGGACGGCGAGCGCTGGCGCACCGGCTCGGGCGGCATGGGCTGGGACGAGATCATGATCGCCACCTGCTCGAAGCCAGAGCTGGCCGGCATCCACATAGCAGAGCTGGCCCGCCGCACCGGCAAGGAGCCGGCCCAGGCGATGATGGACCTGGTGCTGGAAGAGCGCGCCGGCGTCTCGATGGTCGTGTTCTCCCAGAGCGAGGACAACGTGGGCACCGCGCTGTCCTACGCCCACACCATGGTGGGCTCCGACTCGCTCTCGCTACACGCCGGTCCGGGCCCGCATCCGGGCAAGCCCCATCCGCGCAGCTACGGGACGTTCCCCCGGGTGCTCGGGGTCTACTGCCGCGAGAAGCGGCTCTTCTCCTGGGAGACCGCGGTACACAAGATGACCGGGATGGCCGCGACCAAGATCGGCCTCAAGGACCGGGGAATCCTGCAGGCCGGCCGCGCGGCGGACGTGACGGTCTTCGATCCGGCCACCGTGAGCGACGCCGCCACCTTCCCGGATCCACACCGGTATCCGGTGGGCATCCCGTACGTGATCATCAACGGCCGGGTCGTGGTGGACGGCGCGCAGTACCACGCGCTGCCGGCCGGCCGGGTGCTCACCCCCGCCTGAGGATCTCCGCGGCGCGCCGGGCGCCTAATAGCTCACGCAGGGGCTGCCGTCGGAGAGGAACTCCACCAGCTTGGCCCCGCCCGTGATGGCCGCGCCCGCGACCAGGGCGTTCTCATCGAGCTTGCGCTTCTTGAAGCAGGGCGAGCAGACGTACATGGTGCCGCCTGCCTTGGCGAAGTTCTCCATCAGCTCCTTGAGCGGCGCGAACCCCTCCTCTCTGATGTCGTCGGCGTATCCCTTCTGGGCGAGGCGGACCGCCTCCACGCTCAGGAACACCAGGGTTTCCTTGCCGGAGCCCACCGCCGCGTTGGCGATCACGAAGGCGACGGTGGCCTTGTCGGGGTTGTCCTTGGCGCAGGAGAGACTCACGCAGAACTTGTTGGCCATGGCTCAGGGCTCCTTTCGGCGAATGAGATAGATTGGATGCTGCGCCGACACCAGCGCGTGGCCGGTCATCCGGCACCACGCCGGGATGTCCGCGGGCGCGCCGGGGTCACGCGCGGTGAGCCTCAGCACGCGGCCGGGGCCGAGCGCCTCGACGCGGCCGCGCAGCTCGAGCACCAGGTCGCCGCAGCCCATGTCCCCCGCGTCCCACTCCGCGTCGCTCACGCCGCGTGGCGATGGCAACTCTGGACGGGCCGCGGTCTAGGCGGCCCAGCCTCCGTCGCGCAGGTACTGGATCGCGGCGAGGGCCGCGGTGGCCCCGTCGCCCGCCGAGGTCACGAGCTGGCGCGCCGACTCCGCGCGCACGTCGCCGGCGGCGAGGATGCCGGGGACGCGGGTCCGCATGCGCAGATCGGTCACGATCTGCCCACGCGCGTCGAGCGGCACGAGGCCGGCGAGGAACTCGGTGTTGGGGGTGAGGCCCGCGTAGATGAACACCCCGCTCGCCGGCATCGCGGCGGTCTTGCCGGAGACGACGTCCTCGACCTGCACCCGCTCGACCCCGTCGGCGCCCTCGATCGCGCGCAGCACCGTGTTCCAGCGGAACGAGATCTTGCGCTCGCTGCGGCCGCGCTCCTGGAGGCTCGCGCACGCCCGCAGGGCGTCGCGCCGATGGAGCACCGTGACCGAGGAGGCGTACTGGGTGAGGTGGAGCGCCTCGTCCACCGCCGCGTCGCCCCCGCCCACCACGATCACCGGCTTCTGCATGAAGAACGAGCCGTCGCACGCCGCGCAGTGGGAGATGCCGCGCCCCACGAACTCCTCCTCGCCCGGGACGCCGAGGGTGGTGAAGCGGGAGCCGCTCGCCACGATCAGCGTGCGGGCGGCGTGGGTGCCCCCGTCGGTCTCCACCAGCAGCAGGTCACCGTCGCGGCGGACTCGGGTGACCTCGGCCATCGCGACCTCCAGGCCGGCCGCGGTCGCCTGCTCCTGGAGCAGCGGGCCCAGGGTGTAGCCGGCCACGCCTTGCGGGAAGCCGGGGAAGTTCGTGATGTGCTCGCAGTTGAGCACCTGGCCGCCCGCGGAGAACTTCTCGAGCAGCAGGGCCCGGCGGCGATCGCGAGCGGCGAAGAGGCCGGCGGTGTAGCCGGCGGCTCCGCCGCCCACGATCAGGACGTCCTGGACGTCCGCCATGCCGGGGCGTCCGGCTACAGCGCCTTCAACATCGAGTCGGCGTCGCTCACCTCGAACTTGCCGGGGGCCTCGACGTTCAGCGCCTTCACCACCCCGTTGTCCACCAGCATCGAGTAGCGCTGCGAGCGCACGCCCATGCCGCGGGCGGTGAGGTCCATCTCGAGCCCGAGCGCCTTGGTGAGCGCGGCGCTGCCGTCGGCCATCATGCGCACCTTGCCGGTGCTCTTCTGATCCTTGGCCCACGCCCCCATGACGAAGGCGTCGTTGACCGAGACGCACCACACCTCGTCGACGCCCTTGCTCTTGAGCTTGTCGATGTTGGCCACGTAACTCGGCACGTGCTTGGCCGAGCAGGTGGGGGTGAACGCACCCGGCAGGCCGAACACCACGATCTTCTTGCCCTTGGTCAGGTCCGATACCTGGAACGCGTTGGGGCCGACGGTGCAGCCCGGGGTCTCCTGCTCGATGAACTCCGTGAGCGTGCCGTCCGGCAGACGGTCACCGACCTTGATCGGCATGGATCTCCTCCTCGAAGAATGGTTGT